>JAHBTM010000001.1 GCA_019638635.1 Ferruginibacter sp.
TATCCAATCTATATCTGCAATGTTTGGACCATTAGTTCATGCTATAGGAAGTGAATCTAACAAAGAAATTAAGGATATAAGTTTAAGTGCAATATCTGTGAATACTTTTACAAACATACTGGGTGGAAATATTGTTGGGGGTAGTTCTTCAAATCTAGCGGATCAATTTCTAAAAGGTATATTATCTGGGATACCAGGTATTTGGGGCAATGGTATTAATGAAGGAATTAATAAGTAATTTCAATTGTAAATAATGAAAAAGCAGGATGTCATACTTCTTATTATTTTTATGATTCTATTAAGTTTAGTTTTTTATAAAATAAGTAATCGTAAAAAAATTATAATGAATCCGGAAATAACTTGTGGTAAAATTATAAAAGCTTCAACCACGAAATCGGGAGGGCTTTTAAATTTTGAGTATCAAGTTAATGATATAAAGTATAATAACTCATTTGGATGTACATATAATGCTTTAAATAAATTTAATTCAGGTCATGTTAATATTTTGGTTTTGTATCAGAAGAATAATCCTAAGAACTCCATGATTATAGAAAATCTAAATCGACTCGATGAATTTAATATAAACTACACAGATTCAATTGTTTTAAAATGTTATTAAAATTTATACTGTAACTTTTAATTTATTCTTTTGCATGTATAATAAGTTAATGAACAATAAGTAAGCTGCCTCCCGTTCTCAGTAGTCTTCAATTCTTTAATGAAATAAATATTTCCCGCCATTGTTGGTGTTCCCAGTGCATGTCCTTCGCCCTTTATTAGGATTCACTCTTGCGTTTGCCGTTGTTGCGTCTTATGACCTTCAGCGCATGACGGGCAGTGATAGTGTAACTTTCAGAAATGGAAAGATTAGAGGAATGGCTGTAAGTACACTGTTAGCCTAATTTAATATACAATAAATGTAAATGGTTGATATCTATACGCAGGAATTTTTTTGCCATTTTTAATTGAAGGCTCCCATTTTGGAGATTTCCGAATAACATTCATCGCCTCTTCATCTAAAACATACTCAACTGATTTCTTAACAAATATGTTTGTAGTTTGTCCAGTAGTATCTATTACAAATCCTATAACAACTTCGCCACCTTTTAATGACTTCTCGGCTGCGTTACTTTTCCCTAAACTCTTAATTATATAATCTTGCCACCCGTTTTGCTTCTTACTACTAAATACTGCGTCCTTCTCATCACCTTCAATTTCAGAAGATGATTTTGCTCTATCACTTGGGCTTTCTGTTTCTACCAATATACCTTTTTCAAACTTTTCCATCGAGATAGTTTTATTTGACTCATTGTACGTGTACCAAGTTCCATTCTTTTCATTTTCAAAATAATAACCTGAGACTTTCAACACACCTGATACATAATATTCCAAATACTTTCCGTCTAGAATTGTCATTGCAGTGTCCTTGTAAGTTCTGACTTTTCGAAGTGGGCCTTGTTTCTTATAATCCAACCTTTGAAATTTCTTGTCAAGTAACTCTTTTACAACTATAATAGAGTGTGCTTCGTTTAAGTTTTTTGTAATCCCATTTTCTCCAACTAGAATTACGTTGGTAACTTTTTGCGAAAATGAAAATGCGTAGAAAAACATAAACATCGAAAGTAAAATAAATCTTTTTGTCATAGTAGTTGATTAGAATTTAATTTCGGCTCACGTCCAATGCTACACGATTGTACGGGACTTAGTACGAATATAGTTAAAATACTTGGCTGTAAATTTCGCTAAGTGCACAGCCAAGTTATGATTTTTTTTTTAGGACGATGAACATGAGGAAAGAACGTCCAGCCACGCTTTCGTTTATGCAATGTTAGAAGTAAGCCTTTCATACAATATTCAATGCAGCAACAATCTATCTCATAAAGTTTATATGCATTGTTTTTTTCAAATTTAGGTCCGCTTGTGTAACAACTAATTCAATTTCATGCATTGGAAAAAGGGCTGTCTTGATTTCAATCTTATATCGTCCTTCAGATAAATAAATGGGAGTATCATATGCAACAATATTAGAACTAACCTGTTTTACAAAGGTTCCGTTCAATTCTTTGAATAAATTTATTGTTGCCTGTCTATATCCAAGATCTTCGTTTCCGTTATAAAACCCCAATCTAAAATCGAGATGATTTTCGAATTCCTTAGGAATATGATAAGGATTAACTAAAGCTGCTGAATCCCTAATTCTATTCCATTCTATGCTATCAAGATAAGCTTGTTGTGCATTCGATAATTTAATAGGAACATACTCTGTATCATATTTAGTGATGGTTATAAAATTATTCTGTGCATTTTTTGAACTATTGCAAGTCCCAAGAAATGTAACAATAAATGTAATGACAGTTGTAGCAATTATTATATAAATATCTTGTTTTGTTTTTGGTTGTTGGATCCAAAATAGTCTATGAATCCATTTCATTTTAAACTTATTATACCAATTTAATTTCAACTTCACTCTAACTAAGAGCATGTCTATCAAGTAAACATCTCTTTCAAAATCTGAGTCATATATTTTTACAAGTTTATAGCTAGATTTATCAGAAAAAGGGAAACAACCAAATGAATCAATGTAATATTCGTTATCCTTTTGATTATTTGTAAAAAATATTTTACTTTTCGAAAACTTAAATAAATCAAAATCATCCGATATATTTTCAGCTACACATTTTTCAATTCTCGCTTTAAATTTCATTGATTTAATTAGTTAAATATTAATTTCTTAGTTATTGAAAAGTAGGTTTTTTCAATTTATATAAATCAAAATAAAAAAACAATATCGCAAAATAAATATTCAAAATATATTCAAACTTAGGCTTACTGCTAACGCCCATGCTTTGCGAAGTACGGATTTTGGTAAGAATTCGGTACCCGAACTTGGCTGTATTTTTCGCGTAGCTTACAGCCAAATAATGAAAATTTATTTAGGACGATATTCATACGGATTGAACTCCTATGGAATGTTGCAAATGTTATCTGTACGTCTATTTTTCAATATCGATGACGTTTTCATTTCCAAACCATTCTTTAGCCTTTTTTACTACTTGAACATCTGGATTATGAAAGAAGACTGCTAAATTTTCTTTTGTTCTTGTACAACAAACATAAAATATTTTTTGGGTTCTATCCAATACGCTTGCGGAACCTGTACATAAAAATAGGTTTCCAAAATTGTAATTGTTCCAACCGCCATTATCGAGTATGACTAGGACATTATCAAATTCGGAACCTTTAGTTTTGTGCTGTGTTGAAAATGGTGTTTGCCCTTCAAGGTATTCATATAGTTTTTGAAATTCGCTAAACTTAACATCCTTCAATCGATTATACAAATACTCCTTGCTCTCTTTAAAAGCAATTAGCTTATCATCAATCAAACAAATTCTCTTATCGTTAGCATCATTAATAACTTGTTCAATTGTATTATCTCCAACATTCACAAGGTTTTCAATACTTTCTTTCAATGCTTTTTTGCTTGCGATACTTGTTATTTTAAAATGATAATCTGTGGATCTTAAAAACTCATTGTACTTTTTATTTTGATATAGAGAAATATTATTCTGAATTTTAAATAAGTGTTTTATAAGATTATCTCTTTTTGAACCTTTCTTACTTTCATCATCTTCGTCTTGTTTTTTATCATCAAGTAATTGGTCTTTATCAACATACATTTTGGAAAATTCAGAATATTTTAATGATTTTGAATAATTATACAATTCAGCATTATCATCAATAAAAACCTGCATTGTGTTTGTAGGACGAACTGCATTTAACTCTCTGCCACTTTTTCCTTTCTGTAATACTTCAATGACTTCTCCAAATGTGTTTTCTGAAAAGTCAGTAGCAACATTATTATCTTTAATATACTTCTTAATTCTATCTCTAAAACTTAAAATGTGGTCTTTATCGTAAATATCCATCAAATTTCTAAAACCTGCTTTACCGGCTATTAAATTGTGAGTAAGATTAAGTTCTTTAGTTTCCTTTGAATTATTAAAATCCCAAGCATAATTAGCTTCTAAAAATGCTTCAACCTTAGTGATATCTCCATCAGCGGAATAAAGAAACAAAACAGTACCTTGTTTTATTTTACCACCAACCATATTAGGAGCTTTCGGGTTGGCTGATGGTTCTTGAATAATACCATCAGTACGAAGTTTGTTCGCCAAGTCAATTACAAGTTGCGGATTTCTTCTATTTTGCTTCTTTGGAATTTCGTTTACATTTTCTAGATCATCTCCTTTATAAACATTTAAGTTGTTAATGCCATCTTCATAAATTGATTGCATAGCATCACCAAAAAAACCTATGATATTTTTTCTCCCACTTTTCTTAAAATGTGTAAGAAATGTTTCTACAACAGTTTTGCTTGTATCCTGATATTCATCAATGAATATGAATTTATATTTATCTTTTACGATGCTGCTAAGCTTGGGATATTTTTCAAAAAGATAGTTGACTACTATAAGCAATTCATCGTGAGATATAATTCCTTCACGCATTCTAACAAACTCTCTGTACTGTACACCGTCAGGCAAAATGGCAAAATAATTATCCGGAACGGGATTGACTTCTTCAATAGAAATCTTTGTTACCTCTTCATTGTTTGCTAAGGATATAAGTGCTTCTTTAAGCTCTTTTTGAAAATGTTTAATATTATCCCATAAGAAATCGTGTATGGTAGATACATTAAGATTTTTATGGTTTACCCTTTCTTCAATTTCTTTAACTGCTGCATTAGTATAAGTCATACAAGCAACCTTAGCGGTAGGATTTTCAGCTATTGCCTGCCGAATCACATTTACTAAGGAGTAAGTCTTTCCACTACCGGCTCCTCCGCTTAATAAAAAATTTCTGCCATTATCAATAGAGCGAAAAATTTCCTGTACTTCCGGTTCTAAATTTTGTCTTCCTTCAACCATAACAAACCATTTTTGATATATGCTGGAATACTCCAATTACTAAAGTCCTTATTACTATGATATAAAATATCCAATGCAAAGTGAGTTTTCTTTTTAATACATGAATCCGCTAATGAATACGCATCGTTGGTAGTGTCATCAAATAACTGTCTATTCTGTAAGCCCTGAAACTCGTCTTTTTTGCCATCGACAAAAGTACGGTTAATATGAATAAATGCATCCTCAAAACTCCTTGCATGGTAAGCATTTTCTTCCTGCTGATAACATATACAAACCGTAGAACTTCCAACAAGAATTGTTCTATATCCAACAGGCAGTGTTTTCAAATTATCCCAAGCAACTTCTTTCAAAAAATGATTGATTGCAGAATTGCTTGTTTTTGTTCCCTCTTTAACCGGGCAAGCACCCCAAATATCTTGTCCTTTATCGTCTTTCTTTACAACTTTAATAGCATCTATATCCGTCAATACCAAAGATTTAATACCTAAAAAGTCAATGAATTTTTCAAAGATTTGGGAATATGCACCTACTTCAATTATTGATATATTTTGAGATAATAGTGGTAGAAAAGTATCCTCTTTACCTTCTACTTTTAGGCGAGCAGCTTCTTCCAAATCAACTTTTCGCATAAAGGTTGGTATCAATATTCTTTCCGTGTCGCCTTCAATCAAAACAGCTTTATCTGCAAAGAAAATTTCTGCTCTGCTTATTGTTAAATATTGTTTTAGAAATTGATATTGGCTAGGGTTAGCATCGTATTGTTTTCTCAAATCCGAAAGATTTTTTGCAACAACATTGTTTTTGTTTTCAGATTTTAGATATTTAATATCATCAAAATCACTATCTGCAACAATATGGGACGAATGGGTAGTAATGATATACTGTAAGGGTCTTCTTATTCCGTCATCCCGTTTAATGCCTTCAGCAAGTAGTTTCTTTATATTCTTTATAAAGACATACTGCATTTGTGGATGAGTATGAGCTTCCGGTTCTTCAATGATTAGCAAATTAACATCAGCTGGCCTTTTGTATTTATCTCTTTTGAAATCCTGGACAAGAATTTCAATTTCAAAAATCATACTTATAAGGTTCATGTAACCTAAGCCATTGTAATGTTCTGGTAGTTTATGGTCATCATGGGTATATACCACGGTTGTATTTCCTTCGAGTAACTCCCGATGTTGCAGTGTCGAAATTATTGCTATATCAGTATCATTCAGTTTTATTCCTCCGAAATCCTGTACTTTTTTAATTACATCACAGAACAGGTCTTTGTATATGTCACTTAATGTGATGTCAGTTTCTGAAAGCTGGTCCTTAAAATTTTCAGTAGCTTTATTTTTTTCGCTATTATCCTCCTGCTTTTTATAAAGACTGGATGTTTGTTTTGAAAGTGTGTTTTCCTTTTCCTTGTTGGTCACATCCCGTCTTGCACTAATGTATTTGAAACCAATTATATCCTTAATGGCAATACCTTCACTTTCAAGATCTATAAAATTGGCATCATTGACTTTATTCGTAGCTTTTTCATACTCAAAAGACATCTTATGGGTATGGAAATAGTTGTCTAATTCTTGTTTTAAAATTTCTTTAATCTCGCTAGCTTTATTTTTCTTTTTTTCATCAACTTTAGCTTTTTCATTTGCTTCAAAAACGGCATAGTCGGCTTTGATTTTTAAAAAGTCAGTGTAGGTCACTGTATATTCGAACCCTAATACAATTTTGTTATTATCCGGGTCTAAATCCATCAAAACTCTACTGACATTTGATAAATCATCTATCTCGTCGTATTCAATAAATATTTTTAGTTTGATGCCTTTGGGAGTAAACTCATTGGGGATATTCCCTGATTTTATAAGAGCTTCTATCTCGTTTTTGAAATCGATATTAAAATCATCGTAAGAAAATTTGCTTTTCTCATTCAGAAACTTGTCAAGAACAGAAAGAATGGAAGTTTTTCCTGTATTGTTTTTCCCGATAACTAAAGAAAGGTCTTCCTCCAAATCCAATGAAAAATCCTTTAACAAGCGAAAATTTTCTACTACAATTTTAATAATCTTCATAATGGAACATATTTATGGGTAGTGTTGGGTTATAGGCTTACAGCTAACAGTTAGATTTACGAACTATCAAAAGTACATTCAAAGAATTATCAATGCGTTATTAATTCAACATTTTCCGAGTTCGCCATAAACCATAATGAAGGAGGAACGACTGAATGAAGGTGCGAGCAGTCCCTATCTGGCGCAATACAGTGAGCAAGCAACGCTTGCGATGTATTGCACAGTGAAGCCCCGCAGCTTTGTAGACAAAGTATTAGCAGAGAAGCTTTAAGCGAAGGGGCTGAACGCAGAATAGGGACCTGCAAGGCGAGCACAAGAACAGATGAAAGCGAATGGGCTTTACGCTACACTAATCAGAATTAAAATTTGAACGTGAAAACAATGTGATGCGTAAAGAACATAAAAGCTATCCGAGCGAAAAGATGGTGAGATTGCAAATAGCATTACAAACTTGCGATTGCAACTCGAAGAGCAACACAGCTGCAACAAATAATAGTTTAGAACAAGTTGCTGCTGTGTTGGTTTGGAAGGTTATTTGCCGAACCACTTTGAGCGAGACCATTCTACCTAAATATTGGATGCAGAATGTAATGGGGCATCCAATAAATACACATGGCGGTAGCCATACCAATTTCATACATGAAGTAGGAGTGCAGTTTGGTAAATTGAAAACATGTACATCTATCAATTTAAATCATCAGAGAGCTCATTTGGCTCGCATTAAACGTGTTGTTTATGGAAACCAAGATGAACCCTTAAAGTCCTATATACCCGTTCTATAAGCACCGGAGATAAAACCAAAAGTAAAGCGTGGTAAATCAGTGGGAGATAAAGAATCAAAACAGTACAAATGCTCAAGCAGAAATAAAATGATGATGTTATCCTACTTAGCTTTAAGCACGCGGTTTTGGTGTATCGACGGTGCTATTATTTTTATATAGGACTTCCGGGTTCACAGAATAAATGAAAAAGAGGCTGCTCAATTGCAGCCCCTTCTAATTTTTAACTATTGCTTATATCAACATCAGTAGATACATCTTGGAATTCATCATCAGTTTGATTAATGGTTTGTTTCTGCGTGTTCAAGAATAGAATTTCAGTAGCCTGAATTTCTGAAACATACCTTTTAACACCTTCCTTATCTATATAATTTCTGTGAACCAGCTTACCCTCGATTACAACTTCTGATCCTTTGTTGAGGTAAGTGGAGGTGATTTCAGCAAGCTTTCCCCAAGCAACAACATTGTGCCATTGGGTTTCTACAACCTTTTCTCCACTTGCATTTGTGTAAGATTCATTTGTAGCAATGGAAAAACGAGACATTGATTTTCCAGTTTCTGTTGTGCGTAGCTCAGGACTTTGCCCAAGGTTTCCGATTAATTGAACGCGATTTTTAAGTGCATACATAATTGATGTATTTAAGGATTAAAAAATAAATATTTATAAGCGACCTTCATCAGCATAGGAGTAGTAACCATTTTCAGAAACTATAATGTGATCAAGCACATTAATTTCCATGAATGCAGCGGCCTGTTTAATTTTTTGTGTAATATCATCATCCGATTTACTTGGGTTTAAATTTCCGGAAGGGTGGTTGTGGCATAATATGATGGAAGTAGCGTGTAGTTCTAAAGCTTTTTTCAATATCATTCGAGGATCAGCAACAGTGCCGGTCCAACCACCTTTTGAAACAACTCCAAAATGCTTCACACAATTAGCTCTGTTCAAATAAGTAACTGCGAATACTTCGTGTGAATAATCCATCATAACAGATTTAAGGTATTTAGCAAGATCACTGCTTGATTTGATGTAGAGTTTATCTTCCGGAGGTGTAGCATATCTTCTTCTGCCTAATTCAAACGCTGCACATAACATTGCACCTTTTGCAAAACCAACGCCATTAAATTTCATGAAATCAACAATGGAGAGTTTACCTAATTCATGTAGGTTATTGTTGAACTTGTTGAAGAGCTGTTTAGAAATTTCAATTGCATTATTATCCTTTGTACCGGCATTCAATAGAATAGATAATAACTCTGCTGTGCTCAAGTAGTCCAGGCCTTTTGATATTAGCTTGTACCTTGGTTGATCGTCTTCAGCCCATGTACGAATAGGCATACTTGTTTTGTTGGAAGTTTCCATGATGTTGATGTTATAAAATGAATGAAAAATGTGTGAATGCGCTATGAAATGCGATTAGCTACAATTTTGATAGCTTCTGATTTATAGAATGCAGATTCAAGCCCCAGGTTCTTTCGGATTTGAAGCAATGATTTATTAATTAGAATGTACATCTCTATATTCTCATCGCTATGTACTAAACGCCGTATATGATTTATAATTAAAATCTCAGTATCATAAGCAGCGGAAAATATTTCTATAACTTTTTCATTCGATAATGCAGGACTACAAGATTGGAGAAATAGGAATTCAACATAAGGCTCTAAAATTCTGAGTGATAAAGTAGCCATGCATTCTACATTGTAATAAAACTGCTCTTTACCGTCGTATAATATGCTCCCTTCTTTATCAATGAAGTATGGACCAATGTAAGCGAAGATTTTTTTTAAATTAGTGTAACCCATCAATCTTTGATCACGATAGATTAACCACTGCTCCATGATATCTTGAAGTGTAACAGGCTCTTCCATCAATTTTTTGATATTGGTAATTGCTTTGATGGTTGCTGAAAGTGTAAATGATTCAAAATTTTTCATACCAGTGCTTTTAATGATGACGGGGATATCAAGGTTTCTTCTGGTATGAAGGAGTGTTAAAGGGGGGTGCTTCTAACGCGAACGACTATACTAAAAATAAAAGGAGGGGGATTTTTTTTAGATAATATTTTTTGAGGAGCTATATACAGAATTCGATAAATACACATGAGAGGTTAAATAGGGAAATTGAATTTTTTTCTGTATACTATAATATAGAACTAAGAATATGAACAAGATTAATTTTCGATGGTTGTGGATTAAAATGCAACTTATTTTGATAAGGGTTCCTTCACCTTTTTAATTGTGTTTATTATCATCAAGAATATTCAACAATCAATAGTAGGGGTTCATAAGATGGGAAACTGAGGGGAGAGTGTTTCAGGTAAAGATTGATTACTTCTTTAAGTTGGCAACTTGGAAAGTTGGCAACACTATATATTTATATTTCTATACTGATAATACTAAT
Organism: Ferruginibacter sp.; assembly: GCA_019638635.1. GTDB lineage: Bacteria > Bacteroidota > Bacteroidia > Chitinophagales > Chitinophagaceae > Ferruginibacter. Next base: position 10,175 of record JAHBTM010000001.1, read on the forward strand.
TAATACTATTATAAGATGTATAATATACCCGTTGCCAACTTGCTAAGTGCTATTTCTTATAACCTTTATCATCTGGAATAAAGAAAATTCCATAACGAACATCATTCAGCATATTTTGCTTTTTTAAAGCTTCTATATAATTACTAACTGTCCTCTCTGAAACTCCAATCTTACCTCCAATTTCATTTGCAAGTTTTCTAGGGAATTCTTCACCTTTTGGTAGTTTCTCAAAAAATAGAAATTGTTTAGAATTTCCTTCATTTTGATTTGGTAATAAACTATGCATCAAAAGTGAATGGTGCAAAAGTGTTTTTGTAATTAGAAGAGCCGCTTTAAAATCTTCATTTGAACAAGTAAGCTTTGTAATAGCATCCAATCTATTTGCATTTCTAAGTACACTTAAAACCATAGATATTTTAAATGTCATCAGTCCTAATCGATTAAGAATTGAAACATAATCACTATTATCTTTTATGTGTTCAAGTTTTGTTGAGAAGTGTTTAAAATGCCACCTGTTTTGTTCTTCGGTGTAATCAAATATAAAATTCTGGATATTTAAAATCGAATTGTATGCTTCTATTTGATATCCAATGTTAGTAAACAGCTCTTCTTTATCAATTTTATCAAACTTGGATGTTACATCCTTCCAGATATGTTCACTTTCAAAACAATAAAATAAAAACCTGCTCATTAAACCATCTTCTCCAGAGGAGATAAGTTTAGGAACCTGATTTGGAGTTCCGGATAAAAGAATGGAAAGCCTAGGATTATTAATATAAACGGTTCGGTTTTCTGAAACTCTAAGGTAAGAGACAGTTTCATGATGATAGGCACTTCGTAAAAAGTGAGAAAAATTACCCCAATCTTGCTTTATTGATCCGGATAGCACATCAGCCTCTGTTTCAAATATTATCCCTGTTCCATTACTATCATTTAAACGATCGTACATTGCTGTTGATGATGTATTACCCGGAATGTAGAATAGGGGTAATTTTGGTCTTTCAGGAATAGGTTCTACAATAGATGATGAATTTGATTTAGACTTTTTATTCCAAGCGTTTTTATTCATTTCATATTGATTCAAAATATCATTATGGGTAGATATTAACTTTTCTTGGATAATATTTCCTAGATTTTTTGAAAATCTCATTACACCTTTATTGGAAGCTGGGGGTGCCACTATGAAGCAATATAAATTAGGATGTACCCATTGTTGATCATACATACCCCTTACTGAGTTAAAGCTGCTACTTAAAACAACTAATGAACTAAGAAGGATTATGTCTCTTTCACGAGGTTCTATAAATTCATTAGTTAGTTGTTTTAATAGATCCGGTAAAAGTTCATATACCATATTCGGTATCGTTGGAGAGTTTTTTAAAATATAATTTTTCATTTTTTTGAGTTTTATAAAGGAGCATGGATTTCATGCCCCTATTGTATTTATTTAATGTGATTATTTATCATTTCCGAAGCAATCTGTTTTGCGGCTTCCAGTTCCTTATCTGTTAATATCTGTTTTTTCTTTACATCTTCTATTACTTGTTCGAGGAGATTCAGCAAACCTTTATTCTTGTGGGCTTTAATCGATTGACGAATAATACCTTTTATATATTCAATTAAATGGTAGTACATAATTTTTGTTTAAATGGTTATTAAAATCTTTTTCTATTTCCATACGTGTAGGGAACCCCCTTGAAGAGAGGTAAGCTTCAAGTTTTGACTTTTCGAAATACTTAAGTTTGCCTCCCGGCTTTGTGTAAGGAATAACCCTGCGTATGGTTAATTTGTATAAGGTAGAGACGCTGATTTTTAAATATTTTGCAGCTTCTTTACTATTCAAAAGGTTGCCAAATTCAGACATACCTCTATCATTTGGACTATTATCTAGTTCCATATTTTTATGAATTAAATAATTATAATGCATTAAGCAGAGTGCCTAAAGCAAGCCAGCGAAGGTGAAGTCATGCGTAATGGAAAATTGCTTCACTTTTTTCCAACAGCATCATTGCTAACATTCGAATACAAAGGTCGAATGTATTAAAAATAGGATGGGGGGTCCTAAGTCTCAATTATTTATTTTTGTTCCTAACTATTTGCTTATCAATCGCTTCAACAATTATAGTTAGCGCCTTTTTAACTGCCTCTAAATTAACAGAGGAGTGTACATTATCCTTCTTTATCTCGGAGTTTACATATTTATATGCATCCATTTTAATTTCGTCGATATGCGTAAAAGCTTTACGAATATTACTTTCGCTGTGAGTTGTTAAACAAGTAACCACGGTAGCCAAGTTTGTATTGTTTACATTAGTGATAAGTTCGAACTCTCTTAAATAATGGAAAAACAATGCACTCTGTCTTACATCTAAAATTGGCGATACAAATTTTTCTCTATTTTTTTTAAAGTAGTCCTGAACATCGATTGGTATATCAGAAGTATCACTTTCGGCATGAGTATTTTTAGATTTTGCAACAATCGATTTCTTTGGTGAACTTAAATATAAATTATGCTTTGATTTTACAAACTCTAGAAATTCTTTTCGTTTTAATAATTCTTTTTCCAAATTTATATAAAGCTTTTCTTGGCAATTTCTATACTTTGTTTTATCTCCGTTAAATAGGTTTCTTAATGGATCCATAGTACAAATAAACCTCATTGCATTTATCATTTTTTCCTTATCATTTAAGAAAACGTTTATACAGTCTATCAAATTATCAATAGTCGGAGTTATTTCTTTTCCGAAATTTTTCAACTGTAAAACAATTTCCTCATTATGTTTACGATTGTCAAATCCATATTCATCCTCCGGTGGACATAAATCATATTCAAAACCATTTAATTCTATTGAAAGTAAAAAGCGTTCTTGGTTAGCAAAATATTTCTGAACTATATTTATGTCTGTGGTCATGATGAGTTTTAAAAGGAATTATAAAAATTTACTTAAAGATAATGATAAGCTTTGTTTAGATTCATCATCAAAGGAATCAAGATACTTTTGAGTTGTAGAGGCGTTTTGATGGCCAAGAGCCTCCTGAATCTGAGCTAATGGAGCACCGGACTTTTTAAGTATTGTAGCTGCGCTATGCCTACTATAATAAGTAGTAGCGCATCTTTCAAAACCTAAAGATGCTGATATCTTTTTCATGTATTTATTCGTAGTTTGAATAAACTGAGCAATTTTTCTCACTTGGTCTAAGCTACTATCTTCATTGCTTATAATTTGAAAAAGGAAAGCATCCGGTGAAATATCTCTACTTCTCCATTTTCCAATTATCTTCTTAGCGGTTGATGATAGGTGACAAGAAATTACAGTTTGATTTCCTCTTGTGGTGTTTTTAGTTTTTGCTCGAATAAAACGAAGCATATCTCCATCTATGTTGTTGTTCTTGAGAAAAGCGATATCCTTAAAATTTATTCCGTTACATAGATAGCTTAGCATCCAGAAATCTCTTGCTTTATCTTCCTGAGATCCCGGAACAGATTGATAGTTGTGAATAGCTTTCACATCACTTAGTGAAAGAGCTTTCTTAATATTCCTTCCGGCAGGGATTATATACTGGCGTTTCCCGAATGGATAGTGTTCATCTTTCTTTATGATTCCTTGGCTTATAGCACAATTGTAAACAGATCTTAAGCAACGAACGTAGATACCAATGCTGGTTTCAGATAATCCATTTGTTAAGCAGTGATTATGATAGGATTTGAGGAAAGAAGATGTAACATCAAATAAACTTAATTTGTTCTTAAACTTATTAAATGAATTTCTAGCACATTGGTAACTTATAGCTGTTTTAATTCTTTTCTCTTTTTTCAATTCTGAAATGTAATCATCGAAAAGAGAGAATAAATCAGAAGCATCTTTTATTCTACCATAGAATGCATCCTCAAATTTTTGAAAAGTAAATGTTCCAATGGTATTCAAGATTGAATCTGCTTTAGCCTTTGCTGCATTTATTTTTATAGCAGTTGTAACAAATTGTTTTTTCGGTTTCTCAGCAATTGCATTCAAATACTCCTCTTCCGTTAAATCAAGTCCAATTGGAAAATCTTTTGGAACACGTAGATGAACAATTCGAAGCTTAACCGGATATTTTCCATTCTTCTTCATTCTTCTTTTTGCATGCAGTAGATAAACAGATGTGTTCATTTTAATTAGTTTAAAATTTCCAAGCAATTTCCAAGCAAATCATGCTAGAATAGGAAAGTAAATATAAGAATTAATGTTTGAATAACTCGCTGTAACCCTTTACTGTATTAGCTTTGGAAAGAAAATGAAAGAATCGGAAAATAAAAGAAAACAAGATATACTTTGACTCATAATCAGGTGGTCCCTGGTTCGAGCCCAGGTGGGCCCACATAAATTTCCCGTTTCGACGGGATTTTTTATGCCCGCTTGGGTGCCGCAACCTGCGGGAAGCTTAGGTGGGCCACTAGTAGGATGACGGTTCTTTGAGATTTGACGGGGCCTTGTTCTTTTTGGTTTGTTTTTCGAAGCGCTACACACTTTGGGTGTGCTTATCGAAGTGCTTCACACTTTAGGTGTGTTTATCGAAGCGCTGCGCACTTCGTTATAGTATTGCGTCCCTTCGGGACTTTGTTTTTCAGTTTGCTTGTTTTCTTTTATCGAAGCGTTGTACACTTTAGGTGTGCTTATCGAAGCGCTGCGCACTTTGTTATAGTTTTGCGTCCCTTCGGGACTTTGTTTTCCAGTTTGCTGGTTTTCTTTTATCGAAGTGTTGGTGGGGTTTTTTATAGTTTTAGCCCTGAAGGGGCGAAAGATATCTAGGATTAAAAGGTTACCAAAATTCATAAGCCCCGAAGGGGCGTAATATATAAACGTGGATTCTTCAAAGACGAGAAGCCTTACATTGCTATTCCCAAACATAACGTTCATCATATTCTACTTTACACTTTTTCAGAAGGCTTGTATATTCATTTTTGAATCGTTTTCTCTTGTGGTGTTGATGTTGATTGGCGATGTAATGTATGAGTCTGTCCATATCCGCCGGATTCACAGAAAATGCACCATATCCATCTTGCCAATAAAAATTTTTGTATGCTACGCCTTTTGTTTTAATCCATTTTGATGAGTGTGATTTTACTTCTTCGACCAATTTCATCAAAGCAATTTTCTGCGAAAGCATACACAGTATATGTATATGATCAATGTAGCCACCCACTATTATTGTTTTACATCCGAGGCGATTGCAAATTCCACCCAGATACGCATGAAGTTCTGTTTCAATGGGTTGATGAATGAGCGGTTGCCTATGCTTTGTACTAAATACTAAGTGTATGATGTTTCTAACTAATGATTGACCCATATTTAAAGTATTGATCCAGCTTTCATACAATTAACTTGTACGAATAAAATATTCAACTGTGTTTGCTTAAAAATTCAATGCAGAGAATTTATTATTGTTTTGTATGTGGCCTATCCTCTCTGATTTTAACTAATTGGTGTAAACAAATCTACACTAACCAACTACAATACATTGAGTTTCCATAGGGAAATAAAGGGTAGGTGTACAAATTGAAAACTAAAGATTTTCTTCCCAGACGAGTCTCCTCCACCCGGTTCATCATCTGAGTAGATAGTCAATAAAGAGGGTCTCGTCGTTCCTGAATGTATGATTCCACCTTTGTTAGTTTTCACTCGTGTGTTTGCCGTTGTTAGTCACAAGACACAACAACGGCTCGGATGTGGGGAACAAAATCGAAGGCGGAAAGTATAATAGTCTTTCGTTTTTTGTTGTGTTACTCGGGAGGAAGGATCAGAAAAGGAGATGTCTACATTTATGCCTCCGTATAATTCAAATCTTTGTGATAGGTTTCTTCGGTGTAGGCATAGGCAATCAATGTTACTATCATTACAACAATACCGGTAATGATACCACTCATTATCAGAGATAGATTCATTTGTTGTTGCAATACATTTAAAAACAGGAGATTCATGGCCGGTAATGCACCACGCACCATGTTGGGAATGGTGGTTGCCGCTGTTGCTCGGAGGTTGGTTCCAAACTGCTCGGCACCCATCGTTACAAAAATGGCCCAGAAACCCGTGCTAAAACCAAGAAATGTGCAGATGATATACATCCGTGTATCACTGTTGTTTACTCCACTGTAAAACAATATCAACCCTGCAATACACATCAAATAAAAACTCAACAATGCTTTCTTCCTGCTTTTAAAATATTGACTCACAAAACCAATAAGTATATCGCCCATAGCGATGGCCGCATACGCAAACATGATGGCCCGTCCACTGTCAATGGTTGTGCTGCCATACAACTGCTCGGCAAACTTATCACTTTGATTCACCACAATACCAATCACATACCACGTAGGTAATCCGATTAAAATAGCCATCAGGTATTTTCGGAATCGTTTTGCATTGGTGAAAAACATTGTGAAATCACCCATGATGGCATTGGCTTTTTTAGCATGACTGAACATTCCACTTTCGGCAACGCGTATGCGCAAAAACAGCAACAGGATGCCCAGCACACCGCCAATTTTGTAACACAATCTCCAATCGTTGGTAATATCAAAAGTAAAATATGCCGCAACGGCGCCGAATAATCCAATACCGGCTACTAAACTGGTTCCAATGCCTCTTTTATGCTTAGGCAACAATTCACTCACCAGCGTAATGCCCGCACCCAATTCTCCCGCCAGGCCCAGTCCTGCTATAAAGCGACACCAGGCATATTGGTTTACGTTGGTAACATATCCTGTGACGAAGTTGGCCACAGAGTATAATAAGATTGATCCGAACAACACACTGAGCCGGCCCTTTTTATCGCCCAACACACCCCATAGTATTCCTCCGATGAGGAGTCCGCTCATTTGCCAGTTGATTACTCTTGTACTTTCTGCCAGTAAGGTTTCGGCGGTGGACCCCACATCCAGCATGGAGGGCTTCTTTACAATGGTGAACAGCAACAAGTCGTAGATGTCTACAAAATAGCCGAGTGCGGCTACGAGCACGGGGATAGATAAAATGCCATACGTTCGATGCTGCATGCGTGCGTTTTATCTCGAAAGATAAAAAATGTATTGGCTTGAAGAAGCAGTATAAAAAATAAATACTTGCGCAAATATGCGGTGATTATAATGACCCGTGCTTACTGGTAAAACGTGAAAACAGTTCTTGCTGATTACCGTCGAAATAAGTGCGCTGAAAAGCGCAGAAGATTTTATAAATATATTCAGCGAATATCTCCGAAAAAATCAGCATGCATCTGCGGGAGAAAACAGGTATGTAATTTCTTTTTATTCTTTTCCAATATGAATTTTCTTTCCGGAGCTTTTATTTTCTGCACATCTTGCGGGTGTGAAACATGATTCCTAGCCCCGATAGTAGTGGAAAGCCGGGTGAAGCCCAGCAGCCGGGGCCGGTGCCGGACTTGGAGCGGATAGCGGGACTGTATACCTACGTAAGGCGGATATTGAGCTTCACCACACCCCATACAGATTCGGCAGGTGGATTGTCGGGTTCGGAGAGGATTTTTCCCGGTTCAGTGAGATGGGTTTGACAGTAAGCCCGTCATGACTGTATTTTTGAAATTCAAACAGGGAATATGAAAGCAAAAACCAAAAAGTGGATGTGGCTGGGAGCGCTGGGGGTGCTGCTGGTTGCCCTATCAACCGGTTGGTATTTATATAATAAAGGTCCGCTGGATGTACGCAATGCCCGTGGAATTTCCATTGAGGCCGAGGCTCTGTATCGTGCATACGTTACCGATAGTACAAGTGCCGGAAAGTTGTACGATAAAAAAATTTTGTCGGTTTCAGGTGTCGTGGAATCGGTTTCGAGTAATGCCCAGGATGAGCAGGTGGTTTTGTTGCGGGCGGGAGCACCTGGCTCTTTTGTGAACTGCTCTTTGGATGAAACTGTTTCTGTTAAAGCCGGGGATCGTGTAGTGTTAAAAGGCATTTGCAGTGGCATGGGCGAAGGTGATTTGGAAATGGGTATTGCTGGAGATGTTTACCTGGGTAGGGTGATTATGTTAAACTAAAGTATATGCATAAACTATTTTTAATTGCTGCTGTTGTGCTTACCGGTATGTCCATACTGGTTGCCTGTAAGCATGAAATTCCACAACAGAATATTCCTGATCCGCCACCGGGCAGCAATTTGGTTTGTTTTGAATCGGAGATATTGCCCATCTTTCAAACGAACTGTGCCAAATCGGGTTGTCATGATGCTGCATCAGCTAACGAAGGATATGTATTTGACAGTTATTCAAACATCATCCGTAGAGGCATTGATCCCGGTGATGCAAACAGGAGCGAAGTGTATGAAGTGTTGTTTGAACGGGGAGATGACCGTATGCCACAACCTCCCAACCCACCGTTGACAGACGAGCAGAAAGCTTTAATTGGACGATGGATAAATGAAGGTGCTCAAAACACCACCAACTGCGGCACGAATTGCGACAGTACCCAGTATTTATACAGTGCCAACGTACGCACCATCCTCAACAGTTATTGTGTGGGATGCCATGGCAGTGTAAATCCGGAAGCGGGAATAGACCTAACGGCATACAACAGCGTGAGAAACGTTGCGCTGAATGGACGCCTGATGGGGGCGATTACACATGCTCCCGGTTACCAACCCATGCCGCGCAATGCCAACAAACTGAGTGATTGTCAGATTACTCAAATCAGAAAATGGATTGAATCGGGCGCTCCCAATAATTAATCGTATGAAAAAATATATTCAACAAATACTGCTGGTTTCTGTATGTTATGCTGCCGCTTCAACCGGTTGTTATTATGATAAGGAAGAGTGGTTGTACCCCGACACGGGCTGCGATACAACCGCTGTTACCTATAGCACCAAGGTATTACCCATCATTACTTCTTCCTGCTACAGTTGCCATGCAGGCAATACACCGTCGGGCGGCGTTCGGCTGGATTCATACAATGCGCTGAATACCTATGTGCAGAACGGGAAGTTCTGGGGAGCAGTATCACATGCCTCGGGCTATTCTCCCATGCCTAAGAATGCATCTAAACTGAGCGACTGTAAACTGACTATCATACGTAAATGGTTAGACGACGGCGCTCCCAATAATTAATCTTTACATTTAAAAATCAATTACAATGAAATACATGATTTCCCTGTTGCTGGTTTTGGTAATATCCGGAAACGCAATCGCCCAGAAAGTGTACACCAAAAACGGAACCATCACTTTCTTTTCCAAATCACCCTTGGAAAATATTTCTGCTATCAACAAACAAGTAATGAGTGTGCTGAACACTGAAACCGGTGAACTTCAATTTTCACTTTTAGTAAAAGGGTTTCATTTTGAAAAGGCTTTGATGGAAGAGCATTTTAATGAAAATTATATGGAAAGCGATAAGTTCCCGAAATCAACTTTTAAAGGTATGGTCAGCAACATTGCTTCCGTTGACTTTAAAAAAGACGGTGAATATGTCGTTTCAGTTTCAGGAGATTTAACCATACACGGGGTTACCCAAAAGGTTTCGGTGCCGGGAACCATCCTTGTAAAAAATGGAAACGTGTCTGCTGTTTCCACGTTTAAGGTGAAAGTGGCTGATTATAATATTTCGATTCCCAAACTAGTTAAAGACAACATCGCTGAACAAATCGAAATCAGTGTAAACTGTTTGTTCGATCAAAAAATGTAACCCCTCATGCGCATCCAATCCATTTTCATTTGCCTTCTTCTATCCCTTTCGTGTACTGGCCTACAGGCACAGGACGACACAACCGACCTGATGAGTTTGCTTGAACAGGAAGTAATGAGTGAAGAGAAAAACAGCACGCAGTACACTACAGCCACTTTTAAAACCACCCGCTTGATCAACGGCCATACGGTTGAAAATGTAGGTAAGGGTGTACTGGATGTAAAAATATCACACCGGTTTGGCAAGGTGAACGGGGGTGGCTATGAGCTGTTCGGTTTGGATAATGCCACTATGCGTATGGGCGCAGATTACGGCATTAGCAACCGCCTGATGGTGGGAATAGGCCGCAGTACTTTTGAAAAAACCTATGATGCCTTTTTTAAGTTTAAAATCCTACGACAATCTACCGGAAAAAAGAAGATGCCTCTTACTTTGAGTTATGTTCCTACGGTGGCGTATAAATCGTTGAAGTTTGAAGACCCTGACCGGCAGAATTATGAAACATCCCGTTTCTTTTTTACACATCAACTCATCATTGGACGGAAATTTTCTGAAGGCACATCATTTCAACTGATGCCCACATTTACGCATCGTAACCTGGTGAAGTATGCAGATGAATCCAACGATTTGTTTGCCCTGGGCATCGGAGGTCGTCAGAAGATTTCCAAACGGGTGAGCATCAATGCTGAATATTATTATCAGCATCCCGACTATAAACTTCGTGGCACCACCAATTCGTTCTCTATTGGTTTTGATATAGAAACCGGCGGGCACGTGTTCCAGCTGCATTTCACCAACAGCCAGGGTATGAGCGAACGTGCCTTTGTTACTGAAACCGCCGGCCTCTGGGAGAAAGGGGATATATTTTTCGGATTCAACATTTCCCGCGTATTCACCATTGGAAAGAGGAAATAGATCAGTAACCGATTCAAAATTTAGCAGGATGTACCTCGTGTAAGCCGGATAATCTTTATATCTTGGCGTATGCATGTGATAAAGCTCATACGTATTGTTTTCGCTTGTGCATTGGTGTTGATTTCGGCACGCGCTGAAGCCCAGATATTTGGCATTACAAAAGGTTCTGTAGGTTTCAGATCAGACGCTCCACTGGAGTTGATTACCGCCAGTTCCAAAGAATTGAAAGGAAAGATTGATGTGGTAAAAAGACAATTTGCATTTTCCATTAAAATGAATTCTTTTATGGGGTTTAACAGTCCTTTACAACGAGAACATTTCAATGAAAACTATGTAGAGAGTGATGTGTTCCCCGACGCCAGTTTTGCAGGTAAAATTATTGAAGAGGTAGATTTAACCATTGATGGTACCTATGATATACGCACCAAAGGTAAATTTACTGTACATGGTGTAACTCAGGAAAGAATTATCAAAAGCCAGTTGATTGTAAAAAATGGGGTGATTGTTTTGAAAGCGGCATTTACCGTGTTGCTTGCAGATCACAACATTCCCGTTCCAAAAGTAGTGCATGAAAAACTCGCGTCTGAAATAAAGGTAGATGTAACCGCTGAACTTAAACCGTAATGAAATCCTTTTCATTGATACGTTATCGCTTCCTTTTTCTATCTGTGTTCCTCTTTGTGTTTTTCCCCAACAAACTATTTGCTCAGTTCTCCCCTTCCATTGCGTATGTTATTGAAGAAGAACAGAGGACCCCATACACCCATGTGGTGTATCAAAAAAAAGATGGATACCTTTTGTGCGGTACCACAGATGGACTGTACGCTTTTGACGGAGAACGTTTTACAAAAATTCCATTTAACGATCCGCGGGCAGCCGATACCGTAACTGCGCTTTTTGAAGACAATCATCTGACTCTTTGGTTAGGATTTAAAAGCGGGCGCATGGCGCATTTGCGTAATGGAAAAATTGTTTACTGGAACCCTGAAGAAGGCACGCCTAAACAACCCGTGGTTTCCATTGCCCAAAACAAAGAGGGCGTACTCTTCTTTTCTGCACCGGGAGAAGGCGTGTATTATTACCTGAACAATAAGATGTACCTAATCAATGAAACGGAAGGTTTATCTGATTTACAAACCGGAGCATTGGTTAGCACTGCCGGCGGAGAAATTCTTGCAGCCACTGATAACGGACTCAACAGCATTTCACTCCGGAATGGAAAAGTGAGGATAGAGGTGTTTGGACCGAAACAAGGGTTACCCGATTACATGGTTACAAGTATTGCCACTGCCGGAGAAGATACATACTGGATTGGTTTGCAGGAAAAGGGGTTCTGTTTGTTTAACAACAAAACTTCACGGATAACCATTCCCCCATCTACCGGTGAGTGGAAGTATGGTCAGGTAAACCAGGTGTTGCAATTTCAGGGAGTGTTGTGGCTAGGAACGGAAAGCCATGGTTTGATTCGTTATCAACCTGAAAACGACAGGCTGGATTCTTTTCACCTGAAAGACCGGGTTGAGGGCGTACAATATCTGTTGAATGACAATCAACAAAACCTGTGGATTGCCACCACACGTGCGCGACTCGTACGTACAACCGGAGAAAAAATTCGCATTCTCCCGCTTCCCGAGTACACCGATTATGAACATATACACGCATTATTGAGAAGTACGGATGGTTCACTATGGACAACCGATCCGCAAAACCGACTTCTCCGAATCCGCTTTTTCCCTAATGGAACCCGTACAGAAAAGATTACCATTCATGAACTAACGGCTAAAACAGATATCACCAGTTTATATCAGGATCCTGCAGGGTTTATCTGGATTGGTACCATGGGTAAAGGGGTTTTTCTCCTGAATCCAAAAAACCTGCAATACCGGACAGTGCGCGAGTTGAGCTCTATGAAAGATGCAAGTATATTATCCATAACGGGGTCGGATAAACGCATATATATCAGTAGTCTTCAGGGGTGTGTGGCTGTTGAAACATCCGCTTATGCTACCGACTTGGAACACCCACTGAAAATAATGGACTGGAATCTTTCCGGCCTAGGCACAAATTATGTATACAACATTTATGATGACAAAAATGGCAGTATATGGTTTGCCACCGACGGCGATGGAATCATTCGTAAACAGCATGGAAAATTTTACCCTATCAATCAGGCAATGGGTTTGAATGACAGTCGGATCTACTCTATTACTTCAGATAAAAAAAACAATATCTGGTTCAGCACCGCACGGGCGGGAGTATATTCATATGATGGCAAAAAACTCATGAATATTGGGCTTAAAGACGGGCTACGGAGTTTAAATATTTCAGGAATAAAAACCGACCCCTTAGGCAACCTGTTGATTGTACATGAAAAAGGACTGGATGTATTGAACCCTGAAACCATGCAATTTAATTACTTCGATCAGGGGCACGGTGTGGAAGGATTGAATGTACAAGACCTGGGTTGTGTTTCACAGGATGCTAACGGCAAACTATATACGCTGGGAATGAACGGAATTATTAAATACAATCCTGTATCAGGAAATACGGCACCTCAAACAATCATAGATAGTGTAATGCTATTTCAAAGAAAACTGACCAGTACCGATGGAACGGTGTTTAGCTATGATGAAAACAGTTTCACTTTTGCATTTACCGGGTTATACTACGCTGCACCGGGTGGTGTGTTGTATCAATATCGTTTAGACGGACTCGACTCCTCCTGGACAACAACGTCTGACCGGTTTAAAACCTTCAGCTTATTGCTTCCTGGTAAATATACCTTTAGGGTTCGGTCTTCTTTAAACCAAACATTCAATTTGTCGGATGAAGTGGTGTACACCTTTGAAATTCGTCAGGCATTTTATAAAACCGCCTGGTTTATTATTTTGTGTGTGCTGTTGCTGGCGGCTGCTTTGTATTGGTTTGTGCGGTTGCGTGAGCAAAGAATTAAACGTATGGAACTGTTGAAGCAGGCGCAACAGGTTTCAAAATTTGAAGTGTTGAAAAATCAGGTGAATCCACATTTTTTGTTCAACAGTTTTAATACGCTGATATCCACCATTGAAGAAAATCCTCGGATTGCGGTGGAATACGCGGAACATTTGTCGGATTTTTTCCGAAACATCGTTGCTTATCGTGATAAAGATATCATTAGCTTACAGGAAGAATTAGATATGATTGAGAACTATTACTTTCTTCAACAAATGAGATTCGGCGATTCGCTGCGTCTTAAAATTGACATTGCAACTGAATTAAAATCGCAGGTGTACGTAGCACCCATGACCCTTCAACTGTTGCTTGAAAACGCCATCAAACACAACGCAGTGCAAAGTCAACAACCATTACAGATTATAATTCGTGCCACAAATGAATCATACATTTGTGTGGAAAACAACATGGTTTTCCGTTCGAGCAAGGAAAGTAATTCCGGAATGGGTTTGCAAAACATCATACACCGTTATCAAATCCTGAGTAACCGGCCGGTACTCCTTAAGCATGACGGAGGTGTTTTCAAGGTGTGTATTCCATTCATTAAATTGAGTCATGATTAAGATTGTAATCCTGGAAGATGAGATGCCCGCTGCCAACCGGTTGTTCAAAATGATTCAGGAACTGGAACCGGATGTGCAGTTGATGGCTACTTTGCACAGTGTATCCGGAGCTGTGGATTGGTTTAAGCATTCGCCACCACCGGATATTCTAATTTCTGATATTCAATTGTCTGATGGCATGAGTTTCGAAGTGTTTAAAAAAATTCCTGTTGAATGTGCCGTTATTTTCACCACTGCTTTTGATCAGTATGCTATTGACGCCTTTAAAGTAAACAGTATTGATTATCTGTTAAAACCTGTAAAGAAAGAGGCTTTGAAAAGTGCGTTGGAAAAATTCAAAAAGTTGCAGGCTGTACAGCCCGTGTTGAATATTGAAAAAATACTGCAGGCCTATAAGCCTCTGGGTGAGACCTATAAAAACCGTTTTGTGGTTAAGTATGGAGAGCATTTAAAAACAGTGGATGTACAGGAAATTGCATATTTCTATACAGAAGATAAAATCCAATTTCTGGTCACTTTTGATGGGCGTCGTTATGCCATTGACCACAACCTAGATAGCCTGGAGCGGATGTTGGCACCCCAAAATTTTTTTCGTATCAACCGGCAGTTTATTATTTCGATACGTTCTATCGGTGAAATGTTTGCGTACACCAAAGGCCGTGTGTTGGTACATTTGAATCCTCCATGTAAAATTGAAACGATTGTGAGTGCGGAGCGGTCTCCTTCTTTTAAAATGTGGCTGGGGGGTGATGCGGTGTGAGTGTATAAAATAGATACATTGTTGTTGCTTTTACAAAAAAATATTTCACGCAGAACGGCAGGAGAGTATTTAAAATAAATTCAGCGCGCTCCTGCGGGAGAAAGATTCATTTCTTTCCCACTGATTAGAATACGCAGAATAAAACAGGCGCAAAAGAGCGCTGAAGGTTATTCGTTCAATTTTTCAATGGCTTCACGGTGGCCTTTTTCAGCCGCTTTCCGGTACCAGTCTGTTGACTTTTGTTCATCTGCCGTTGTACCCAATCCGTTCGAATACATTTCTGCTACATGAAACATCGCATCCGCATGTCCTTTTTTTGCCGAGGATGTAAACCAACGAAACGCCTCATCAAACATTTCACGTTGGTAGTAATTATATCCCAACAAAAACATTCCGTTCTCATCATTCTTCTCAGCCGCCAACCGGAAACAGTTCTCCGCTTCAAGATGTGCATCATTGTTCTGGTAAATAATCCCCAAACCAATCATCGCATCTATGTGCCCGCCGGCAATGGCTTTGCGATACCAGTGTATAGCCTCGCTATAATCGGGATCCATACCTTGTCCGTTTTCATACATATACCCCAGGCTGTACATGGCAGCAACATGACCTTGTGTTGCCGCTTTCAAATATTCTTCTCGGGCTTCTTCAAACTTTTCAGCCTGATATGCCTGATGCGCCTTTTTATACTCGGCATGTCCTTTTTCTTGTGCCTGTACAATCATTGTTATGCACAATGCGGCCAGGGTGAATAGTACTTTCATCATACATTGGTTTAATAAAACAACAGTTTTTCAGTTATTCATAACGGTGAGGCATACCCTTTATTTTAGCAAGATGAAGGGATGCTACTTAATTACTACTTTGTTGAGAAAAGTTGGAAAGTTGAGATTCGCACATGCTCTGTTTAATCGCTACTAAACTGTGCTCTATTGATCCATGCTATACAAGCTCTTTCACCACATTGGCTACTACACCGGGGCGGCCCAAAGTGTAATAGTGCAATACGGGAACTCCGGCCTTTTTCAATTCACGCGATTGATGCAACAACCATTCCGTGCCCACCTGCTCTACATCAGCATCTGTCTGGCATTTACTCATTTCCAGTTCCAGCGCCGTAGGAATATCGATGTGAAATGTTTTAGGTAACAAGTTGAGCTGTTTACGTGTATACACCGGTTTCAATCCAGGAATAATGGGAACACCAATACCTATATCGCGGCAGCGCTTGACAAAATTGAAATACTTCTCATTATCAAAGAACATCTGTGTTACAATGTAATCCGCACCGGCATCTACTTTGGCTTTCAGATAATTTAAATCACTATCCATATTAGGTGCCTCAAAATGTTTTTCCGGATAGCCGGCCACACCAATACAAAATTTGGTTTTACTGGTATTTTTTAAATCCTCTTCCAGATAAATACCGTTGTTCATATTCACCACCTGTTTCAGCAAATCAATCGCATACCGGTGTCCTTCTGGTTCCGCTTCAAAGCTGCTTTCATTTTTAGCCGCATCACCACGCAACACCAGCACATTATCGATGCCCAGGTAGTTCAGGTTGATGAGGGCATCTTCCGTTTCATTGATATCGAAACCGCCGCAAATTAAGTGGGGGACGGTATCTACATTATACCGGTTCATAATCGCCGCACAAATAGATTCCGTACCGGGACGCTTACGAACCACCACTTTCTCAAATGTGTTGAGAACGGTTTTTTTGAAAACGTGTTCGCTCCGGTGATACGTAACATTGATGAAGGAAGGCTTAAACTCCATCAGTGGATCTAAATGATCATACAAGGAATGAATGCCCTTCCCTTTCATGGGAGGTAAAATTTCAAATGATATCAATGTACCCTTTGCTTGCTGAATATGTTCTGTAACCTTCATATAATATAAAATGGATGTAAAAGTATATGCAAATGCCTTAATTTGAAAATATCCCGTGATTTCCAGGGATGATGCACATACAGAAAACAATCCCCACCATAACGTAAATATTATGTGAATCGTATGCTGGTTCCTTCATTCCGATGCCCCGGAGACAGTGGCAATCCTTATTTTTGTAAAAATTCAAATCTTGAGCCTACAAATTCAAACCAAAAACCTGGTTAAAACCTACGGTTCCCGTACTGTGGTGAGGGATGTATCATTCCACGTACGCCAGGGAGAAATTGTGGGCTTGTTGGGTCCGAACGGTGCCGGTAAAACCACCTCCTTTTATCAGGTAGTGGGTTTGGTTAAACCGGATTCGGGAAGTGTGTTTTTGGGAGAAGAAGACATCACCTCTTTGCCCATGTACCGCCGGGCGCAAATGGGCATTGGTTATTTACCGCAGGAAGCCAGTGTGTTCAGAAAATTATCGGTTGAAGATAATATCAGTGCTGTACTCGAAATGACACGCCTAAGCAAAGCGCAGCAAAAAGAAAAACTGGAAAGCTTACTCGACGAGTTTCGCCTTCAACATGTACGTAAAAACAACGGCGATACCCTAAGTGGTGGTGAACGCCGACGAACAGAAATTGCGCGGGCCCTTGCCGTGAATCCTAAATTCATATTACTGGATGAACCTTTTGCCGGTGTGGATCCGATTGCAGTGGAAGATATTCAGGAGATTATTGCAAAACTCAAATATAAAGACATCGGGATTCTGATTACCGATCACAACGTAAATGAAACGCTTTCGATTTGTGACCGAGCCTACCTGCTGATTGACGGTGCCATCTTCAAGCATGGCACTGCGGAAGAACTGGCCGGCGACGAACAGGTGCGCCGTTTGTATCTCGGGAGAAACTTTGTACTCAAACGCAAAGATTACCTCCATCAAAAAGCAGCTGAAAGTTAAGCCGTGTATTTGCTCAGGTTTTTTTATATTGCTGTATCATGCATCTGCTCTCGCCTATCATATCTAAAATTGCCCGCCTTCGCTCGTGGCAAATAGATAACTGGAAGAATTATCCGGTACTGGCACAGAGGGCCGTGTTGCAGGATCTGGTAACAGCCGGCCAATATACCGTATTCGGAAAAAAGCACAACCTCTCCAAACTCTTCACGGTAAAGCATTTTAAAGAACATATTCCTATTCAGGAATATGCCGATCTGCTTCCCTATATTGAACGGATGTTGCATGGAGAACCCAACGTACTCTGGAACAGTCCGGTTCACTGGTTTGCCAAAAGCAGCGGCACCACCAGCGAAAAAAGCAAGTTTATTCCGGTGAGTGAAGAGAGCCTTCAATACAATCACTACAAGGCCAGTAAAGACATCCTCACTAATTATTATAAAAATTTTCCCTCCAGCAATTTGTTGGCCGGCAAAGGATTGGTAGTGGGTGGTTCGCATCAGGTAAGTAAGTTGGAAGAGGATATTCAATACGGCGACCTCAGCGCGGTGCTGATGCAAAACTCTCCCTTCTGGGGGCAATGGATACGCACACCGGAGCTTAGTATTGCCTTAATGGACGATTGGGAAAATAAAATTGAACGGTTGGCACAAACCACTTCACAGGAAAATGTAACCTCACTGGCCGGCGTGCCCACCTGGACCCTCCTCTTACTGAAACGCATACTCGAAATTAAACAGAAGGAAACCATACATGAAGTGTGGCCCAACCTGGAATTGTATTTTACCGGGGGCGTTTCCTTTGTACCATATAAAGAACAATTTGATAAAATTATCGGTGCTCCCATTAATTACATAGAAATTTACAATGCGTCTGAAGGCTTCTTTGCCGGACAAACCCATCCGGATGAAGAAGGGATGACCCTGTTTACAGAGCATGGAATTTTTTATGAATTCATGCCTGTGGAAGAATATAACGGATCTAAACGCACCATTGGCTTGCGCGAAGTGGAACTGGGTAAACAGTATGCTATTGTAATTACTACCTGCGGCGGCTTATGGCGATACCTTGTGGGAGATACCATTCGCTTTACTTCCTTAAATCCTTACAGAATTAAAGTGTCTGGACGATTGAAGCATTACATCAATGCCTTCGGCGAAGAAGTAATCATTGATAACGCCGACTATGCCATTGCACGGGCATGTGAAGCCACACACGCCAAGGTTTCTGATTACACCGCCGCCCCGGTGTACTTCTCCGAAAACAGCAACGGTGCACACGAATGGCTGATAGAGTTTGACCAACCACCAGAAAGTTTACACACATTTACGGTGGCCCTGGATGAAGCCCTCAAAAATGTAAACAGCGATTACGAAGCTAAAAGGTTTAAAGACATCGCACTCCGGCTTCCTGTCGTACACGCGTTACCGAAAGGTGTGTTTTCTGCGTGGCTGGCCTCTAAAAATAAAATGGGCGGCCAACATAAAATTCCACGCCTGAGTAACGACCGGGAGTTTCTGGAATCCATCAAAACATTATCCGGCATTGCCTGATGGATGTTGCATGGTTTTTGCTCATGTTCCTTTACCTGCCCCTCTGAATGCCCTATCGTTATTTCACCGGATGATGATTAAGATCTTTGGATGATATCACATCAACCTGAAACCAACGCCACACCATTCATGATTAAAAACAAAAAAGATGAATACCTATAACTTAAAAGAAAGCTATGGCACCTTATCTCAAACCATCCATGCGTTGGTTGGATTGGGTTACACGCACGACTTTAATCTTCAAAACGATTGTATTATTTGTCATAAAATAAACAAGGTGCTGCCTCCCGACGAGTTTCAATTGGATAAAGTGTATCGCTTCGAAGGAGATGCTGACCCCGACTATCAATCGATTCTGTATGCCATCTCTTCTCCCACACACGGCATAAAGGGATTGTTGGTAAATGGATATGGGATTTCATCGGATGATTTATCTGCAAAAATGATTGAAAAATTAAACCCTCATATTTCGCAGCATAAGCCCAATCAATCATCATAATTCACATCCATTTGATTTAAAAAAATAAAGAACATTCCTTCATGTACTCTACACAAAAAAACACCCGGTCTTTATCCACTTCTTCATGATTTAATTGAAGCTCAATAAAATTTGCATATAACCTCTCCTGAACAGCCTTTTATTCAGTCTATTTTTTTATTTTGCCCTCAAACCCTCAGATTATGAAGATATTATCAGGTAAAACTGCTATTGTAACGGGTGCTGCCCGAGGCATAGGAGAAGCTATTGTGTTGAAATTTGCAGAAGCCGGTGCCAATGTAGCCTTCACGTATGTGAGCGAAAACAGCGCCCCTAAAGCTGAAGCCATCGTTGAAAAAGCCAAAGCACTCGGGGTGGATGCGGTTGCATTTCAAACCAATGCCGGTGATTACGCCGCTTGTGAAACATTGGTGAATACCGTGCTGGACCGCTGGGGCATGGTTGATATCTGTGTAAACAACGCCGGTATCTCCAAAGACAACCTGTTGTTGCGCATGACGCCCGAGCAGTGGGATGAGGTGATGGATGTGAATCTGAAAAGCGTGTTCAACATGACAAAACACGTCATCAAACCTATGATGAAAGCCCGTAAAGGATCTATTATCAATATGAGTAGCGTGATTGGTGAAATGGGCAATGCCGGACAAAGCAGTTATGCTGCCAGCAAGGCCGGTATCATCGGATTTACAAAAAGTGTGGCCAAAGAATTGGGCGCCCGCAACATCCGCTGCAATGCCATTGCTCCCGGATTTGTAGAAACCGACATGACCAGCTACCTAAAGGAAGGCGATGGTGCTGATAAATATAAGGCCGGCATCCCGCTGGGTCGATTTGCTTCTGCGAATGATATTGCCGATGTTACCCTGTTCCTGGCATCGGATATGAGTGGGTATATAACCGGACAAACCATCAGTGTTTGTGGTGGACTGAACATTTAACATAAAAAACTTAAAAATCCCGTTCCGGTTTTTTAAATTTGCAGTCCTGAAAAGTACATATACCCTTGATAGTTAATGCAAACAACAAAAGCCGGTTCCCTTCATGGAAGCAGTATGTTTCCGTTGGAGTGATGTGCTTTTGCTTGTTGTTTTTAACCGGTGCCAACTTTTTAATTTATCCTCCCGGTGCTGATTATGCTGCGTACGATGTTACGGAAGCACCCATGCCTGTGGAAGAAAAAAATACAGAAACCAAAAGCCTCACCAGTATTCAGGAAGAATATCTTCATGAACACCAGTCGCTGGATCGCATTTCATTCAATCAGAAATCGCTGCATAAGATACATGTAGCCGAACGTCTCCCGCTCGTCATTCTTGAAAAGAAGTACTCCCCTCCCAAGGTTTAGTAGTGCATGCTGATTTTTTTAAAGATACACCGCTGTAGAATACAGGGGGATGTATGAGTGATGTTACACTACTTAAATCGCTATTCGCATAGGCGATGGCCCGAGTAAACCTTTCAAGAATAAACAATGAAAAATTATATAAAAAATCTACAATCCGATATTCCATCAGCCATTGTAGTATTTCTGGTAGCTATACCTTTATGCTTGGGTATTGCTGTAGCCAGTGGGGTGAATGAATTCAGCGGCCTTGTAGCCGGTGTGGTAGGAGGTGTGGTGGTTGGATTTTTAAGTGGAAGCCACCTGAGTGTGAGTGGGCCTGCAGCGGGTTTAACAGCCATTGTGGTGGCGGCAGTTACCAAATTGCCCGCCGTAGAGGCTTTCTTTCTGGCGGTGGTGCTGGCCGGTATTTTACAATTGTTAATGGGATTTTTTAAGATGGGGGTCATCGGACACTACATCCCCAACAGTGTAATTAAAGGATTACTCGCAGCCATCGGTATCATCCTCATCATCAAACAAATTCCTTACCTCATCGGAATAGAATCCGGTGAATACCCCGCACTGAGTGAGTTGTTTTCTGCCCTCGCAGCCAATGTAACTCCGCTGGCCATGTTCATCGGATTAATTGGTATTGCCATTCTGATTGTGTACGAAACCAAATGGGTAAAAAGTAAAAAGATCTTTCAAGTAGTGAACGGTCCGCTGGTTGCTGTTTTGGTTGGTGTGTTGATGTATTCATTTGCCGGAAGCGGTGGTGCTATGAATCCCGGACACCTCATTAACCTGCCGGTTACCAACAGCTTTGAAGAGTTTACCGGTTTGTTTCAGCATCCTGATTTTTCTTATCTGGCCAATGGGGATGTGTGGGTGATTGCCGTAACCCTGGCATTGGTAGCCTCATTGGAAACCTTGCTGGGTATAGAAGCGGTAGATAAAATTGATCCTTATAAACGCATAACTCCCAACAACCGCGAATTACTGGCCCAGGGTTCAGGAAATATCATCAGTGGTTTACTGGGTGGGTTGCCGCTGACCAGTGTGATTGTACGAAGCAGTGCCAACATGAACGCCGGTGCAAAAACCAAATCCAGTACCATCATTCACGGATTAATGATTTTGGTTTGTGTGGCCTTTTTCCCGGCCATACTCAACCTCATTCCCAAAGCAGCACTTGCCGCAGTGTTGATCTTTACCGGTTATAAACTGGCCAAGGTTTCTCTGTTCAAAGAATATTTCCGGAAGGGTTGGGATCAATTCATTCCCTTTGTGGTAACCACGGGCGCAATTGTGATAACCGACCTGCTGATGGGCGTAATCATCGGTATTATCGTGGCCGTGTTCTATATCCTGCGCGATAATTTCCGCACATCAATCTTCATGGTGAAAGACCGGGATAATTACTTGTTGAGGCTGAGAAAAGATGTTTCTTTCTTCAGCAAACCCATCATCAAGAAAAAGTTTGAAAGTATCCCCGAAAACAGCAACTTACTGATTGATATTACACGAGCAGAGTACATTGACCGTGATATTATGGAAACCATTCAGGAGTTCATTGAGCAGGCACCGAATAAAAACATAAAAGTGCAGGTAAGCGGTACCGTTATGCATGGCAGCGGTTCCAAAGGATTTGTAAATATTAACCAACTTAAACCCAAACGTGTGTACGATGATGTAGCACACTAATCAGAATATAAAACAACAAACAGCATGCACTCTTACGAAAAATTGCTTCTCGCCAACAAAGCGTGGGCCAGAGAACAAAAAGTCATTGACCCTGAATTTTTTGACCGCCTGTCATCACAACAGGCACCCGAGTTCTTATGGATTGGATGCAGCGACAGCCGCGTACCCGCCGATAAGATAACTGGCACCGACCCCGGTGAAATTTTTGTACACCGTAACATTGCCAACCTGGTAGTGAGTGCCGATATCAACCTCCTGAGTGTGCTCCAATACGCCGTGGAAGTGTTGAAAGTAAAGCACATCATCGTATGCGGACACTACGGTTGTGGTGGTGTGAAAGCCGCCATGTCGCCCACGTACTATGGCATCATAAACCAATGGATTAAAAACATCAAAGACATCTATCAGGCCAACCGCGCCGAAGTTGACAGCAAACCCACTGAAGAAGAAAGGGTAAACCGCCTCGTTGAACTGAATGTGATTGAGCAGGTAACCAATGTGGCCCGCACTTCCATTGTTCAAAAAGCCTGGGCAGAAAGAAATGGCCCGCAACTGCATGGCTGGGTGTATGGGCTTAACAACGGCCTGATTAACCCGATATGTGAAATGGACGCCGGTTCACTGAACGACGATCTCTATACGTTTAAAAACCTATAACCCGTATATCACCCGGTTGAGGTATTGTACGGTTGAAAAATTATTCTTCACTTTAGCCCGGTTTTAAACCGTACCCAAAATCATAAAACCCCGTATTATAGCGGGGTTTTTTCATCGCTAAAAATATTATCATTTTTTTGCTAAATTTATTAGTGTTTATCATTTTAATATCCTACTTTTGAATTCATAACTTTACAAGCAAACAGATACAACCATTAAAACAGAAACAATGAGCAACGCAAACGCAGAAAAACTCAAGGCCCTTAAACTCACCATGGAAAAAATCGATAAAGATTTTGGAAAAGGTTCGGTGATGTTGATGAATGAAAAAGTACGGCCGGAGCAGGAGGTTATTTCCACCGGATCAATCGGGCTCGATCTTGCCCTCGGCATTGGCGGTCTTCCACGGGGTAGGGTAGTGGAAATTTACGGACCGGAATCTTCCGGTAAAACAACACTCGCTACGCACGTAATTGCAGAAGCGCAGAAAAAAGGCGGTGTTTGCGCAATCATTGATGCCGAACATGCCTTCGATAGTAAATATGCACAAAAGTTGGGCGTAGATATTGATAACCTACTCATTTCTCAACCCGATTACGGAGAACAGGCCCTTGAAATTGCCGATCGCCTGATTCTTTCCGGTGCATTGGATGTAGTGGTGATTGACTCCGTGGCCGCATTGGTTCCCAAAGGTGAACTGGAAGGCGAAATGGGTGACAGCAAAATGGGATTACAGGCAAGGCTGATGAGTCAGGCCCTGCGTAAATTAACCGCTACCATTGCCAAAACAAATTGCTGTTGCATTTTTATCAATCAGCTGCGTGAAAAAATTGGAGTGATGTTCGGCAACCCCGAAACCACTACCGGTGGTAATGCATTGAAATTCTATTCTTCTGTACGACTGGATATTCGCAGAATGGCACAAATAAAAGATGGTGATGAAGTAGTGGGTAACCACGTAAAAGTAAAAGTGGTGAAGAATAAAGTAGCCCCTCCATTCCGTCAGGCTGAGTTTGATATCATTTACGGAGAAGGTATTTCTAAGGCCGGAGAAATTATTGATATGGGTGTTGAACTCGGTATTGTTCAAAAGAGCGGAAGCTGGTTCAGCTATAACAACGACAAACTGGGCCAGGGCCGTGAGGCGGTAAAACAACTGATGATTGACAATCCTGAATTAGCTACGGAAATTGAAACTAAAATCCGTGAGAAAATTAAGGAAGTAGCATAACGATTGTATGGGTTAGTAAGTATCGGCCGCACCTTTATGGGCGGCCTTTTTCATATACCACCTTCATCCAACGAATTGTACTATGAATAAAAATGATTTCTTCCTCCGATATTTGTAAAAATTTTCTCGTTGCGCAACCCCTATTCCGCACACCTCGCATTACTGGGCACCAATTTGTTTTTTGCATTCAACTTCTCTGCCGTTAAACATTTACTGAATGCCGGTTTAATGCAACCATTCGGATTGAACCTGGTGCGAGCCGGTATTACAACCGCTTTGCTATGGGTACTCTTTTTCTTTAAACCCGTTAAAAGCAAGATTGATAACAAAGACATTTGGCGATTTATTGCCTGCGGACTAACCGGTATTGCGATCAATCAATTGTTGTTTCTGAAAGGGTTGTCGCTCACGTATTCAAACCATGCAGCTTTACTCATGCTGGCCACGCCCATACTTATTGTGTTGATGGCGGCCTGGGTGTTAAAGGAATCTTTGTCGTTTCAAAAAGTAACCGGACTCGTATTTGGATTAACCGGCGCCACATTGTTGATTGTTTCCGGTAACCGCACCGGTTCGGGCTCCCAGGTATTGTTGGGAGATTTGCTGGTGCTGTTGAATGCACTTTCTTACGCCCTGTATTTTATTCTGGTGAAACCCCTCATGCAGAAGTACAACAACGTTATGATTATTCGAATGGTTTTTACCATTGGCACATTGGTGATCCTTCCATTCGGGTGGAATGAATTTCAGCAAATACCCTGGACCCAGTATTCTGTTCAGGATGGTATCTATCTTTTCATCATTGTATTTTGCGGCACGTTTCTGGCGTACCTCTTCAATATCTACGGCATCCGAACCCTGGGAGCGTCTGTTGCCGGAAGCTACATATACATACAACCTTTTCTGGCCTCGCTCATCGCAATGCTGATGTTGAATGAAAGACTATCCGTCTTCGAAATGTTTGCCGGATGTATGATTGTTGCGGGAGTGATTGTCATCAATAGTAAAAAGAAGTTGTTCCCATTTAAAAACTTGCCCTAACTAACGAATGCCTTTCGTACAGATTGTATCCAACTCTTTTGTGTGGATGTCGGTTAGTTTTTTCCTTCTCTTTAAAATTGAGATTGAGCATAGTACCGTTGTTTAATGATTCCCTACATCCGATAAATAAAAATACTCACCCTTGGTTTTTTCCAATGCTTTGGAAATTCGTTCAAAATTTTCTTTGTCTGGCTTTAAGTTGATGTACTTATCCACTATTCTTCTATGCTTGTAAATAATGAATGTATTCTCCACATCCGGATTGATACGATTCAATACCGCCTCAGTATGTGTATCGGAAAAAGAAGGCACATACGTTAGTGCTGTGCGCTGAATATTTAACTCTTTTCCCAGTGCTTCTAAAAGTTGTTGGCGATTTTCTTTGCTGTACTGAATGCTATTGCCATACACAAAATAAACTTTAAGGTATTGTGCGCGTTGAATACTTTCTTCTTCAAGAAAAAGTAGCCATCGTTTGATATCATCCCACTTTGGATGATTACCGATGAATAGAATGATGCCATGATACCTCCCATATTTGCAAACCGGACATGTGTTTTTTCCTTTATCAGGACCATAGGCGTGATACGGAATAAATGACGGTTGATCTTCACCAATGGAAAGGCCTGATGAAGTTTCTTTCGAATCATCCTTGGGATAATCCGGAATGTTTAACCCCAGTATGATATCTCTTTCTCCTACATGAATTGAATCCTTGACTAATAATCTAACAACTCCACTTCCGCCTCTGTTTTTAAATTTTTTTCTTACGGCCGTTGTTAATAATCGATCATCATCAAAAACAATATCATCCAAATAATATTCACTTAATCCATTGGGCTCTTTTACGGTTAAATGAATATGTGCCGGTTCATCATGTGTAGGATAAGCCCTGGCGGATAGTGTATATATTTTATACTGCCCATTATGGTCTGATTGTACCCAACCTCTTAAATACCCATGTGTTTGTCCTTGTGCATTCGGTTCCATACTCCTGGGTTCTGTGTGGCGATGTATATATCGTCCCGATGGGGTTGTGTGATAATAATATATAAGCACATTGGGTACGGGCGTTTTACCATCTTTCCGAAATACCGTTCCGGTGATTAATAATTTTTGCCCGTTTTCATGAAAACCGGCACTGGTGTCTATAGCACTTAACACCCTGGGCATGCCATAGTATGTAAATGCATTGTTTTCAAAATCACCTCCAACCTGCATGCTTTGAGATGGAGCGTTTGGATTTGACGCGCTTTGCTGAGCGTTACAGGTTGAAAATGTTATCCCTGTTAAAAACAGGGCAATCGCGAGAAGACTGCTTTTCATTATTTGAAATTTTTTTAAATCAGGAAGCCAATGGTGTTCCGATGTATTATGTATGGTTATGTTAAAACCAGATACGTCAAAAATAAATCGTAACCCAATCCTAATCCAAGCCAAATGAAGCAACACGTGTGATTTATATAGTCAAACGATGACCTCCAGTCCATATATCTTTAAACGCTTTCGAGTAATTTCGGCTCAACCGTATTTGTGTACCGTTGATAAGGTTGATATCATAATCTCCATTTAATCTGGATTGAAATGATTGAACGGAACGGATATTCACGATGTAAGATTTGTGTACCCTTACGAATGTGTTTGGGTCTAACTGCGGCATTAAAGACTTTAAGGATTCCTTGTACAGATATTTTCTTTCGTTGATATGTAGCTGAACATATGGTGAGCTGGCAGAAATATATAAAATCTCATTTGTTAATACAGGGATTCGTTTGCTCCCTTCTGTAATCCAAATGGTTTCTGTATGCATGTTTTCCCTCATAGGATTTTTATGGAATGCTACAGGAGGTTGTCTCTGGGTTCGTATGGGGTTGGTTTTTACAAAATATCCTACGGAAGCTGCAAATACAACCAAGTCAACCATTATGTATTCGTTGAATCCATATTCAAAGGTTTGCCAAAAATGAAACGTATGGGGGTAAAAAAAATAAGAAAAAACCCATACCGTAGCGGGATACGTTAGTTGGTGTATAAGGATAGAAATCAATAGAACAGGAAGTAAACAATATTTGTATGGACAGCGCTTAAAGATTTCCTGTTGTAAATAAATGATTGGAATAAACAACCACCAGAATGAGCTGAATAGAAATGATTCAGTAACATAAAATGTATAGTTTTTAAACATGGATTCTGCATAATCCACACTTAACGTGAGCACAATGGATGTCAGCAAGCTAATGACACACCACTTTGTGTTCAACGAAACTACATTTGATTGTTGTATATGGGGATGGCTTTCAGTCATAACCTTACTTTGCGAATGTTAATTAAACAATTGAATTTTACTGTCTACGTAATTTTTTCCAACAAACATTATCTATCCTTCCGGATGCTAAATGCAAATAACCTTACTCACAAATTAAACATCTCCTTCTTATTGCGTTGTAACTTTTCTTAAAAAACTTAGCGATCTGTTTAATGCCCATTGACCGGCTTCTGAATCCAGATTAAACTGATATTCATGTGGCAACACCGGAGATTGCTGCTGAGGAAAAAACAAAGTGTCTGTATACACATTCATTTCAGTTAACTTTTTTGCTAAGTGTAACGATTGATTCAATAGCGGATCGCCGTTTCCGGCAGAAATAAAACAAGGGGCAAAGGTTGAATCCATATACCGGGTAACAGAAACTGTTTTCATTGCCGGAACCTGTTTAAAATCCTTTTTTCCACTGTATGCCCAGGTTACGGTTCTCATAAAACCAGCAAACTCACCTTTCGTGTTTAATTCATCTATATTATAAATACCGCAGTATAGCAACATCCCTACGAGGTGCTCCTTTTGTATGGATGGGTTCAATTGTAACAATGTGGCATATTGCGGGTTGTATATACAATTCCCTGTTTGCGCTGCTATCAACGATCCGCCCGAATCTCCGGCTAATACAACCTTGGTGGTGTCTATGTAATATTGTGATGCTTGCTTTATAAGGAATGCCAAGGATGCGTTCGCCTGATGAACCGGTTTGGGATACTTTGCTTCCGGTGCAATGGTATAATCGATTGATGCCACAACAAAACCTTTAGACGCTAAAATTTTACAATAGTTTTCTACCTGATTTTTGTTACCTGAAATCAGCCCTCCGCCATGTATCCATATTATTAGCGGAAGTGTGTTTTGTGTATTTTCTATGGAAGAAGGAAAGTGAATATCTAATTTTGAATCCTTATCCTTTGCATCATAAGATATATCATGAATTGAACGTACATTTTCAGGAACATGTTTTTCGAGTTGCTTGTTTACTTTTTCTGCTTCCTTATTAAAGGCATATCTGATCAGTAAAGTGGATGGCCAGGGAGATAGTTTAAACCAGAGAAAGCAGATTCCGGTGAGTATCAAAAGAAATATACTCAAACGAATAAGTATTCTTTTAACTTTCTTACGGTTGTGTGATTTCATATTTACATTTTGAATCTAGCACATTGATGTGGCTTCATTTAAAATCCGGATATAGGGTTTTCAAATTTCATGCTGTTCAGCAAAACATGGTATCCTCTGTACCATACGCCCATATTCCTCGTCATATATCTTTTGCATTTGGTTATACGTTAATCAATCGCCCGTATGTTTTTAGGGTAATCAAAAAAAAGAAACTCCCGGTGTGTGTGTTCAAAATCAACCCAGCGATTACAACCGGCTTGCACCGCAAAAATGCCGCAGGTGGGCAGGTTGTCGATATACACTTTTTCAGTCATGCTGTTGGCCAACTCTGTCAATCCCGGGTTGTGTCCAAACAGGGCTACGCTATCAAACGCATCGTTCAACCAACTGATTACCGTCCATAATGTGCTGATGGGCGCATGGTACAATTCATTTACAAAGGTGATGTCGCCCGAAGGAAAACCTAATGTGGATGCAAAAACTTCAGCTGTTGTTTTGGCGCGTATCGCCGGTGAAGAAACAATCCCCCCGGGTTTGATTCCGCGTTGCTTCAAACGATTGGCCATCATCGGTGCATCCTGCCGGCCGCGTGCATTCAGGGTACGTTCAAAATCAGATAAGAAATGATCCGCCCAACTGCTTTTTGCATGCCGGATGATGTATATCGTTTTCATACCTTAAATTTATGCTTTAGTATCTGAATCACCTTCAAGTTTTCCTTTATGAAATTCAAAATTTTAGTGGCCGTATGCAGCGGCGTTTTATTTTTTACGTATTGTACTTCTTCAAAAAAAGCTACCGGGAGTGCGCAAACCGTTTTTTACGCCACACATATTCAACCTATTGTGAATGTTCAGTGTAGCCCTTGCCATTTCCCATCGAGAGACGGAAAAAAATCATCCCTCGAAACGTATGATGATGTTTCCATGAATATTAATGAAATCATCCGCCGGATTGAATTGTATCCCGGAACCAAAGGTTTTATGCCCATGAAAAAGCCTCGTTTAAGCGACAGTACCATCGCCTTGTTTAAAACTTGGAAGGCAGAAGGCTTGGGCAAATAAAGTTGATGGGAAACATTAAAGTGTACATACAAAATTTTCGTTTATGCAATACCGTGAGCAGATTATCATTGAAAAGCCGATTCAGGAAGTTGTGAAGCATTTTTCCAATCCGGATACATATGCAGAGTGGATGGATGGATTTGTGAAGATGGAACCGTTGAGTGGCGAACCCGGAAAAGCCGGTTCTAAAACCCACTTTGTATTCAAAATGGGTAAAAGGGAAATGACCATGCTCGAAACCATTATTGAAAACAATTTACCTCATTCGTTTAAAGTAACTTTCGAAGCGAAGGGCGTGTTTAATACCGTAGTCAGTCGGTTTGAAGCTCAATCCGCCAGTGCTACGTTGTACATCAATGACCAGGATTTTCGTTTCAGCGGATTCATGAAAATAATCGCCTGGCTGATGCCGGGTGCTTTTAAAAAGCAATCAAGAAAATTTTTGGAAGATTTTAAAGCCTTTGTAGAAAGGCAACCCTGAATTGATTAATCCATCCTTTCACCCTGCTCATTGAAAATCGCTATGTGTGTTTGGCCATTTTGTGTAAACTGCACGCGATACAAATTGTCTTTTTTATACCATTGGGCAGAGGTTACGCCGGAAAAACTGTTTGAAAAACTCAAACGTACGGTATCGGGTACACGCTTTACCTTTTTCCCTTTCAAGGCAGGATGAGTGGTGAACGAGTGTTTGGCCGGCTCCTTGGGGGTTTGGTTTTGGGCACATACCGTGTGGGCTCCCATCCACAAAGCCATAATCAGTAAAATATGTTTCATACTTCCTTTGTGATGCTATAAAGTTAACACCATTCTTTGATGGATAATACATGCATTCTCATTTTTTTATATCTGTCGTGGGTTATGGATAAATGTGTCCTTCATCAACCTCCTGCATCATACATGCTGATAAAATGTGAAACTGTGAGTGGTCTGTTTGTTTTGAGCTAATTTTGGCGCAACTTAATCATCATGACAGACCACAGCACATTAAAATGGTTCAGGGCAACGGCCATTATTGAAGGTATTTCTTACATTGTATTGGTATTTATTGCCATGCCTATGAAATACTGGGGCGGCATGGATTGGGCCGTGCGCTACACCGGATCGGCGCATGGCGCTTTGTTTGTACTCTATTGTATTTTACTTTTAATGGTGTGGAAGCAGTATAAATGGACGTTCGGAGAGGCAACCGTTGCTTTCCTCTTATCACTCGTACCGTTTGGAACCTTCTTTCTGGATAAGAAACTTAAACGCATGTTACAAATACAATAAGTTGCGTATGCAAAGTAAAGCCCCCACAGTAGCTGATTACCTGAAAGAAATAGATCCTTCTAAAAAGGAAGCATTCTCCACACTTCGGGAAACCATTTTAAAAAACATTCCCAAAGGTTTTGAAGAAACCATGGCATATGGAATGATAGGATACGTAGTACCACACAATCTCTATCCGGCAGGTTACCACTGTAAACCCCAAGAACCGCTGCCATTTGCATCAATCGCTGCACAAAAAAATTTCATCGCCCTCTACCACATGGGCGTGTATGCCAATAAAAATTTACTGGAATGGTTTATTGAAAACTATCAAAAAATTACCGGCAAAAATCCTGACATGGGTAAGAGTTGTATTCGATTTAAGAAAACGGATTCTATTCCGTTTGAACTCATCGGTCAGCTCATGAAAAAAATGACAGTGAAGCAATGGGTGGATGTATATGAACAACAATTTAAACGTTAAGCCGTATGAAAAAGTTTCACACTGTACTCATAACCGTAAGTATGTGTTGGATGTTTGCAGGCATTACCAAAGATGTGCGGGCATGGGGAATGCAGGGGCATCGCATAGTGGGTGAAATTGCCGAACAACATTTAACTCCTAAGGCAAAGAAAAACATTCGCCGCATTTTAGGAAATGAATCGGTTGCCATGTGCAGTAACTGGGCTGATTTTATTAAATCGAATCCACAGTACGATTCGCTGGATAGATCGCACTATATCAACTTTAAGCCGGGCATGACGTTATATGAGTTCAACCGCAACTTGCTTCAGGATTCCGGACAAAATGCATACAACTCCATTGTATATTTAAGCAACGCACTTAAAAATCCGACACTGTCTGATTCTCTTAAGAGAGATTACCTCAAACTGCTGATTCATTTTGTGGGAGATGTGCATCAACCTTTACATACCGGCCGTCCCGAAGATCGCGGAGGCAACCGTATAACGGTATTTTGGTTTGATGAACAGGTAAACCTGCATCAGGTGTGGGATGACAAGCTGATTCAATATCAAAAGCTAAGCTATACGGAATATGTGCAATGGATAAACCATGCTACACGGGCACAAATACATCAGTGGATGAAGCAACCCATTTCTGTTTGGCTGTATGAATCATACGAACTGGCAACCAATATTTACAATCAAACACCGGCGCAATCCAAACTGAAATACAAGTATAATTACGATTACGTGGAAGCGCTCAATAATCAGTTGCTGAAAGCAGGTATCCGGTTGGCCGGAATGCTCAATGAAATTTTTGGTTAATATCCACGTACATTTTTTCCTTCCATAAAATTGATGAAGGCTTTGTTGCAAACCCGGTTCCCGCCGGGTGTAGGATAGTTACCGGTAAAATACCAATCGCCGAGGTTACCCGGACAAGCCTCATGTAAGGATTCTATTTTTTGAAAAATAACGTCTACAGGAATCGACATTTCAGGTGGCGTAATCATTTGTGCAATTTTTCGGCTGATTTGCTCCAGACTAAAGGGTTTATAAATATTGCGCACCACATTCTCTGTATGCAACGCTCCTTCCAGTTCCAGTTTTTTGCAACGTTGTAATACATCGTGAAGCATAGAAGATTGTCCGGTTTCTTCCAGCAATTCCAATGCAGCCCGGAAGGCGATGAAGTCGCCCATCTTACTCATATCAATTCCGTAACAGTCGGGGTAACGTATTTGCGGAGACGAAGAAACAATGATGATGCGTTTGGGTTGTAATCTTCCAAACATACGAATGATACTTTCGCGCAAAGTGGTACCACGTACAATACTATCATCAATCACCACGAGGGTATCTTCACCCGGACGAACCGTTCCGTACGTAATATCGTATACGTGTTGCACCATTTCGTTTCGACTTTCATCTTCCGTAATAAAGGTGCGTAACTTTACATCTTTGATGGCAATTTTTTCAATCCGAATTTTTCGGTTAACCATCTCCGTTAGTTTTGCTTCATCCACTTCACTGCCCCAACTTAAAATGCGGTTTACCTTTATTTGATTGAGATAATCTTCTGCGCCTTTTATCATTCCATAAAATGCCGTTTCCGCGGTATTGGGAATGAAAGAAAAGATGGTGTTTTTTAAATCATAGTCCACCGCTTCCAATACCGTACTGCTGAGGTGGTAGCCGAGTGCTTTGCGTTCTTTGTATATCTTTTCGTCGCTTCCGCGGCTAAAATAAATGCGTTCGAAACTACAGGCTTTGCGTTCCTGTTCAGGAATCACCCGCGTTACTTTGCATGAGCCGTTCGCCAGCACAATCAATGCTTCGCCGGGCATGAGTTCTTTCACTTCGTTTTCGCCGAGGTTAAAGGCGGTGCGAATGGCAGCTCTCTCACTCGCGGCCACTACCACTTCCTCGTTGATGAAATAATAGGCCGGACGAATACCGTGGGCATCGCGTACTGCAAAAGCATCGCCATTGCCTAATATACCGGCTACATGAAATCCTCCATCGAATAACGGCACGGTAGATTTCAGGATATTTTCGAGGTCCGGTTGATTGGGATTTTTTTCATCTTCTTTTACGAGGTAATGATAAAACACTTCGAGCATGGCGGCCAGATCACTGGAGCGTTCAAAATGATCCGGTTGAATCTGCATCATCGCAAACAGCTCTTCGGTATTCACGAGGTTGAAGTTTCCGGCCAGCGCAATGTTGCGTGATGGAATGGTATTTTTTTTCACAAAAGGATGGCAATATGCTACATCATTTTTGCCTTGGGTTCCGTATCGAAGATGGCCCAGCAGCACTTCTCCCATGGCGGGTATGTGCCCTTTCATTAAGCCGGGATGGTGTTTAATTCCGGGTTGGTCTCTTTCAATGTGGTTGATTTCTTTCCATATGCCGGAAAAAATATCGGCCATGGGTTGTTTATCTACACTGCGGGTACGATACATGAAGGGGTATCCGGGTTCGGTATGCAATTTCACCGTGGCTATACCGGCTCCGTCTTGCCCCCGGTTGTGCTGCTTCTCCATCAACAGATAGAGTTTGCTCAACCCATACAGGACCGTTTGATAACGTTGTTGGAAATAACTGAACGGTTTTCTTAATCGGATAAAGGCGAGTCCGCACTCATGTTTAATCGCATCGCTCATGGATAAAGCTATTGAGTGGCAAAGTTAATTAAACGCCATCAGCTTTTGGGGCGAAAAAAGAGAGGTGGTTCCGTGTTCCGATTACAAACCGCTAAAAGTAATCCCGATTTGAAGGGTATTGATTTCCGGGGCAACACCATCTTTAAAGAGGTTGTTCAGTGTGTAGGCACCGTGGATGGAGAATATTCCGTAACCAATTCGTGCGGTGGCGGCCAATCTGGTAGAATTAAAATACGATTTTGAAGATTGTTTTTCGGTATAGCTTCCGATGGCGTTCCCCTGAGCATCCAGAAGGTTTTTAGCCTTGGTTTGGGCTTTCAGCAACGTACCCACTTTAAATCCGGCTGCGGCTTTAAATGTTTTTTTAGGTTGAGATGGATCTTTCATAAATCTCAGTTCCAGGGGAATTTCAGCATGGGTTGTACTGAGTTTATATTTTTTAAAATAGGGCTGACCGCTCAGTGAGGTAAATGGTAGGGTGGGTTGATTGCTGGTGATATCAACTTCCATTCTTTTAAACACCATATTACTGGTAGAAATGCCTAAACCGAAACCAATACTGAATTTTGAATTGTTCTTAAACGGCTTATCGAGCATTATATACACATTCGCTCCTCTGCTAAAACCGCTTTGAGCCTGATTGATGCTGTCGGGCATCCCCAACCATGAATCATAACTCAGTTGAACCATAAAATGATCCGCCGCGCGGTTTAATTTCTGTTTATTTTTTTGTGCAAAAGTGGTAGATAGCGTTACCAGACAAAGGGCCAACAGGGAGAGTTTTCTCATATGCAATCAATTGGAGCAAAGCTAATTGCTGCCGGGTTATTGAAATGTTAAAGGGCGCAAAGGTATTATATTCCATTCATACAAGGGAAATCCGCTTCAAAACAACCTACCGGTACGTATTCGTTTTAAATGGGATGAAACCTTCACCGAAATTTTGCTTGCATCAGGGTTGGGCCCCATTGTGCAGAGAAATAGAAAAGGAGTTCTCTTTTTTAATCCTCGTTCCTTCACATTGAACTATGGTACACATACCGGGGGGCTGAAGCAGCACCCCGTAATCATAGCAACCATAGCCTTTGGGTTCTTCGTTCAAAAAATGAGTATGGTAGCGGAATACATATCCTTCCTGCATTAAATCTTCCACCGGAACCTGATGAGGTGGTGGGGTAGACTGATAGGTGTTTTTCAAAATCCTGCGGTTTTTGGTGAGGGCGTTGTTTACGTTTCGCATGAGGTTATTTTCCGGTGATTTGATGGCATTGTGAAAGTGGTTCCGGCAATAGTCGTCGCAAAAGCGTTTATCCATACGTCCTTTCAGGGGTTTGTTGCAGCAAATACAGTTACGGTTAAGGGTATTCATATGTACAGATTTAGTTACACAATTTAACCGGAGTGCCCGCCAAAAACAATACCACGCATGGGTGGAAAAGGAGGGCACCTTTTTGGGATAAACATTTACTTACGAATGAAAACGTTTGAGATACAACTGAGGATTTTGTTCCGTTGTTTCTTTGTTCAGTAAATCGATTTTTTTATTTATTAAAAACCGTACGTATGAATGCGTTAAGAAACAAGGTTCAGTTGATCGGACATTTAGGCGCTGATCCGGAATCGAAAGACATTGACAATGGAAAAAAGTTGGTGAAGTTTTCATTGGCTACGAATGAAACTTACAAGAACAATGCAGGTGAGAAGGTGACGGAGACCCAGTGGCATAATCTTGTGGCTTTTGGGAAGATTGCAGATGTTGCTGCGAAGTATCTGAACAAAGGTTCTGAGGTTGTGGTGGAGGGGAAGCTCGTTACCCGGAATTACGTCGATAAAGAAGGCGTGAAGCGTTATGTTACGGAGGTTCAGGTGAGTGACCTGTTGATGATGGGGAGCAAACCCACTTCGTGAGTAATGGCTGAAGGATGTGGGTCGGCCGAGGGTCGGCTCCATCCTTTTTTACCTTCCGAAATCGTCTTGCACCCGAACAATGTCTTCTTCATTGCTGGGGTTATCAGCATCGGTATGCCGCCAGATTTCAGCAATTACGCCCCAGTGATCCAGTCCTACCAAGCGGTGCCTTTCACCTTGCTGTAATTCAATGATGTTGCCGGGTTGAAGGATTTGTTGTGTTCGTTCCACATCGTCGTAACTAGTTACTACGGCTACGGTGCCGTGTATTACTTTCCATATTTCTGCGCGGCGGTGGTGGTATTGCCAGCTCAGTCTTTTCTGTGGGGCCACGAGTAAAATTTTCGGACTGAGTTTACCGGAGATACCCAGTTGCTCCTGTGTAAGGTGAGGAAAATATTCCTGAATGAAGCGATCGGTGTCGGCTTCATCTATAACAAAAAACCCTCCCCAAGGGCGGGAAGCATCAACCTCACGTATACGCATAAACGAAGATATACCGTTGTGTACTTCTTCAAATATTTTTTCGCGGGAAGATGTGTTATCAGTAGTGTTCAACATGGTGTCCGGTTATCTGCCCATATACACCATCAGAATTTGCACATCGCTTGGGCTAACGCCGGAAATCCGTGATGCTTGTCCGAGTGTACGGGGTTTTATTTTTGAAAATTTTTGTCTGGCCTCAGCACTCAGCGAAACCAGTTTATCGAAATTAAAGTTATCGGGTATCGACAAGTTTTCCAACTCATTCATCTTTTTCACCATTTCTTTTTCCTTGTTGATGTATGTTTCATATTTTATCTGGATTTCTGCCTGTTCGCATATTTCTTTTTCGAGGGTATTGAGATGCTGCAAGGATTTTGCGTGATGCTGCATATCGTTCAGGCTGATGCCGGGCCGTAATAAAATTTGGGCAGCTTTTTGTTTGTTTTGTAGCGGTGCCGACCCTGCGCTTTCCAGAAAAGGATTGATCTCGGATGGTTCCAGGGCGGTTTGCTGCAGGTACGCTTTAAGGTCGTTCACCTGTTTCAGTTTTTCTTCCAGTTTTTGCATCCGATCAGCTCTTGCCAGGCCGGCATTAAAACTTCTTTCTGTGAGGCGGATATCGGCATTATCCTGACGCAATAATGTTCTGTATTCCGCTCTGCTGGTGAACATACGGTACGGCTCGTCGGTTCCTTTATTAATCAGATCATCTATCAGTACTCCAATATAGGCATCACTTCTGCTTAAAACGAATGGTTCTTTTTCTTTCACTGAAAGGTGTGCGTTCATTCCAGCGATAAGGCCCTGGCAAGCGGCTTCTTCGTAGCCGGTGGTACCGTTGATTTGTCCTGCAAAGAACAAATGTTGAACCTCCTTGGTTTCCAGGGTTGAGTGTAGTTGGGTTGGAGGGAAATAATCGTATTCGATGGCGTAGCCCGGCCGGAACATTTTACAATGTTCGAACCCCGGAACCTTCTTAAGTGCTTGTAACTGAACAACTTCTGGTAAAGAGGTTGAGAATCCGTTCACGTAAATTTCAACCGTATTCCATCCTTCGGGTTCTACAAACAATTGATGGCGATCTCTTTCGGCGAAGCGGTTGATTTTGTCTTCTATACTCGGGCAGTACCTTGGGCCGCTGCCCTGGATGCGTCCCTGGTACATCGGACTTTCATCAAATCCTGTTTTCAGGATTTCGTGTACTTCCAGGCTGGTGTAGGTTATCCAGCAACTGCGTTGGGCTTCCGGTTTAAGGACCGGTTTTTCGAGGTAGCTGAAACCGCCCATTTCCTCATCTCCCTTTTGTTCTTCCATTTTAGAATAATCTAAACTGCGGCCGTCGATTCTGGGTGGGGTACCTGTTTTCAGC
This sequence comes from Ferruginibacter sp., assembly GCA_019638635.1. Taxonomy (GTDB): domain Bacteria; phylum Bacteroidota; class Bacteroidia; order Chitinophagales; family Chitinophagaceae; genus Ferruginibacter. The sequence continues at coordinate 48,582 of JAHBTM010000001.1, forward strand.
CGGTCGCTTTCAAAACCTAAGCTCACCAGTTGTTCGGTGATGCCGGTTGCCTGGGTTTCGGCCACTCTCCCACCTTTAAACTGTTGATTTCCAATGTGTATAACTCCATTCAGGAAGGTTCCATTGGTTAATACAACGGCTTTACTTCTGATAGCGTGTCCCATGCCGGTGATTACGCCACAGGCTTTATGGTTTTCTACTATAATTTCCTGAACTTTATCCTGATAAAAATCTACGTTAGGGGTTTGTTCGAGCATTTCCCGCCAGGTGGTAGCAAAGAGGGACCGGTCGTTTTGGGCGCGCGGGCTCCACATAGCCGGACCTTTAGAGCGGTTGAGCATCCTAAACTGGATGGCACTTTTGTCGGTTACAATGCCGCTATACCCTCCTAGGGCATCAATTTCTTTTACAATTTGTCCTTTTGCAATACCGCCCATAGCCGGGTTGCAGCTCATTTGGGCTATGGTTTGCATGTTCATCGTCACCAGCAACACCTTGCTGCCCATATTGGCTGCTGCGGCAGCGGCTTCGCAACCTGCATGTCCGGCCCCTACTACAATAACATCATATTCCTGAAACATAAGGGTGCAAAGTTAATTGATATCAAAAGTGAAAAGAAGTCGAAAGTGTTCAGCTTCCAAACTTTTGCAAAATGGATTGCTCGAGCAGGATATGTTCCAGGGTTTCACCCTGATTGATTCGCAGCAGGCTATCTCCAGTGAGTGAAGACAATAGTTTCCATTGGGTGGCCTGGGTGTTTAGGTATTCCCGTACAAATACCGGTAGTTCGGCTGATTGGAGATGGATGAGTTTCTCTACCATTTTACCTGCTATTTCTAATTGGGTTCGTTCAAACACCTCCCGGAAGTAGTGCATGGCAGCGAATCCGGATACTTCCAGTATGGATGGGCCTAGTTCATTTTTCACCCGAATATTCAGGAAATTCCAGCATAATTTCAGTTCGCTTTCCTGGTTGAGGTTAAAATGTTGCGCCGGAACGATATGTTCAAACTGCCATTTCCTTCCGAAATTATCCCAATTTAAATCTTCTGTAAACTGAAGGGCAATCCATTTTCTGAACCCATCTATCGTAATTCCAAAGTAAGGGGCATATTGGGCAGACGGTTGTTTTTCTAGGATGTACCTGCGCATGGCTATTTGCCATTTCCGTTTTTCCTTCAACATTTCCGCCTGGGTTGATTGTCCGTTTCGTTGTTCATCCATTTAGCAAATCTAACGTTTCTCCCCGAAACAGTGTTACGTGGAACATTGTGTGTTTCTCGGTGAAACAGTGTTACGTGAAACGTTTAGAAAAAAGCTTCAGGTAATGGTCTTCCCGCTCTCTCATTTGGGTCGCCTGAACCTTGGTTTTGTCGTTGTACCCACACAAATGCAGTACTCCGTGAAACAAGACCCGGTGCAATTCGTTAGACAGGGGTACATTGAAACGTTTGGCATTCTCTTTTACACGATCAACGCTGATATATAATTCTCCGCTGACAACCTGCTTTTCTTCACTGAAGCTAAAGGTGATGATATCTGTATAGTCGTGGTGGTTGAGATACTGCTGGTTTATTTTGAGGAGATACGCATCAGTACAAAAAACAAAATTCAGTGGACCGGCGGTATGCTTTTCAGAAATAATGAGTTCTTGCAAAAACGCTTTAAGTTGGCGAATGTGCCGGATGCGTAGAGGAGTTTGATAATTAAAATGAATCATTGTTTCTATATTCGAAAATATAAAAACAAATGGATAGGATACCTTTGTGGAAACGATAATTGATTGGAATGACAAAGAAGCTCTCTGAAATTAAGCCCGGTAAATCAGCCCGCATCACCGCCTTTTCCAGTGAGGAGCTGTTTTTGAAATTAATGGAAATGGGTTGTGTGCCCGGGGAAATTGTAACGGTGAACCAGATAGCGCCACTCAAAGACCCGATCTCCATTACCGTTTCGGGGTATCAGTTGAGCCTGCGGCTAAATGAGGCAGATCAGGTAATCGTTGAAGAATGTTAATACCCCGCTTTTATGAACATTGGTTTATACTTTGGATCGTTTAACCCCATACACCACGGCCACCTCATCATTGCCAATCATATTGTGCAAACTCAGCCGTTAGATGAGGTATGGTTTATTGTTTCTCCTCAAAATCCGTTCAAACCTGCGGCTACCCTGCTCAACGAAAACCATCGCTATTTCCTCGTTCAGGAAGCTATTGAAGGAGAACATCGGTTGAAAGCCAGTAACGTAGAGTTTCATCTCCCCAAACCTTCCTACACCATCCACACCCTTACGTACCTTCAGGAGCAATATCCAAAACATCAGTTCCATGTGATTATGGGCAGCGATAGTTTCCAAAATGTGGAACGCTGGAAAAATGGAGAACTCATTCTTCAGAACTACCCCATCATCATCTACAAAAGACCGGGATTTATGGTGGAACCGGTAGAAGGTGCCCGACTCACCATAGCAGATGCCCCTTTACTTGAAATTTCGTCTACGCATATCCGTGAGTTAATAAAACGCAACCAGTCGATACGGTATCTTGTACCCGATGCGGTAATCCGCGAAATAGAAAAAGGGATGTATTACAAAAAATAAATCAGGAAATTGCTCCTGCAATCATGCAAACAAGCACTATAACGGGTGCGGGTACACGAGAATAACGAAGCAGCAAAAAAGTGGCGGTAATGATTCCCAGTTGCATCATAAAATTGCTTGTATCCAGCGTGTGGCGTATGTTTCCCATGATGTACAAGGCTGCTGCAAACATATATCCTACCACCACCGCATGAATACCTTCCAGTGCCCGGTACACCACCACATATTTTTTCAGATACTGCCACACCGGAAAAAAGAACAATACCAGTAACGCACTGGGGAGAAATATCGCCACCGTACCTATGGTGCATCCTAACAGCTGCATGGCCTTGCCCTCGTCTTTCATAATCACCCCGCCGGTGTAAGACGCTACCGAAAAAACAGGTCCGGGTACACCGCGCACCACACCATATCCTGTAAGTAATTCATCACGCGGAATGCGGATGGCGTTTGGGTTTTTCTCCTGCACCCGGGTAGCATCCGGCCGGGCTACGTACTGATCCAGCATCATGGGCAACAAAACATCTCCCCCGCCAAAAACCAAACTACCAAAGCGGTAGAAGTTTTCAAACATATTGTATGCCTTTCGGTGCTCCCACTCCTGCTTCCTGGCCGTTTCACTCAAAATTCCGGCAATCATAAAAATGAAAACGAACAACCATATGTTGGTCCACCGTATTTGCCGGGGTTTAATCACTTCCTTCTCCGGGATACGCCGGTTACTGAAATTGGCCACTATTCCACCCAATACAATCAATACCGGCAACATCCAGGGCATTTTGAAGTAGTAATAGCTAATGCCGGCGGATAACAACATCACCACCCAGGTAATTAAATTTTTAACCGATACCAGCAAAGCACTAAAGGATGCATACACCAGAAAACCCACCGCCATGGGTTGAACATAGCGAAACAGCCTGGCTGCCACCTCACTGTCGTTTCCTGTCATGAAAAATGAAATAGCACCCATTAGGATGCTGGCCGGCAAAATCCAAATCAGCAGCGTTAAAATGGCCAATGGAAGGCCACCCCTTTTATAACCAATTAACGTTAAGGTTTGTGTGGAGGATGCTCCGGGAATAATCTGACAAAACGTATTGTAATCTATCAGTTCGAGTTCGGTGATATCCCGACGTTTATGCACAAAAGTTTTCATCATCATGCCCAGGTGAGCCTGCGGACCACCAAAAGCAGTGAGCGTGTACCTTAAAACTGCTTTCAGAAAAGGGATGTGACGAATCAGGACCAACTATATGTGCATGCTTTACTTTTTTAATCCGATTTCTCTCAACCGCTCATCGAGGTATTCCCCTGCGGTAGCATCTTCATATGCTTTAGGATGTGCATCATCGATGCAACTCTCCAGGCAACGCAGGCTCATACTGCTTTTTGGATGTAAAAAGAACGGTATAGAGAATCGGCTGGTATGCCAGAGTTCCCGTTTTGGATTTACCACGCGGTGTGTAGTACTGCGCAATTTGTTGTTGGTTAAACGTTGCAACATATCGCCCACGTTCACCACAATTTGCTCCGGTAAGGAAGTTACCGGAACCCACTCATCCTGCTTGGTAAGTATTTCCAAACCATCCGCCGAAGCGCCTACTAACAGTGTAATCAGGTTGATGTCTTCGTGTTGTTCTGCACGGATGGCACTTTTAGGCTCCTGTGTAATTGGCGGATAGTGTATCGCCCTCAGGATGGAATTTCCGTTATGAACAAACTCATCAAAATAATGCTCATCGAGGTTGAGGTACAATGCAATGGCCTGTAACAAAGCTTTACCGGATTGCTCAAATGCGCGGTAGGCACTTTCAAACGTGGGGTTGAATGGTTTCACCTGCTCCACCTGCACATTGGGCGGATATTCTTCTTCTTTAAATCCATCACGCGGAACCTGACCATATTGGAAAAATTCTTTCAAATCCGGCGCATCACTTCCTTTGGCATGTTCTTTACCAAAGCTGGTATATCCACGTTGTCCGGCAAGTTCCGGTATTTCATAGCGCTTTTTCTGTTCCAGCGGAAGAGAGAAAAACTCCTGTACATATTGATACAAATGTGCAATTAACTCATCGGGAATGCCGTGGTTTTTTACTGCAACAAATCCAACTTCTTCATATGCTTTACCCAGCTTTTGCACAAAATCGGCCTTGCGTGCGGGATCACCGCTTAAAAAATCGGCCAGGTCAACGGTAGGAATTGCCATAATCAGTTTGTTTTAATAATGAAGGGCGATAAAATTATTAATAAATTTCAGTTTACAAACTTTATTTATTTAGCCGGATTACAAACCATAGCGGGCACTGATCTCAAGCATACGGTCGATCGGCAGTTTGGCACGAAGCCTTAAGCTTTCAGGCATGATGATTTCGGGTTGGCCGTACTTCATACAGAGGTAGAGTTTTTCGAGGGTGTTCAATTTCATATACGGACATTCATTGCAGGCACAGGCATTATCCGGCGGGGCCGGGATGAAGGTTTTATGCGGACTGGCCTTTTCCATCTGATGAAGGATTCCCGTTTCTGTAACCACAATAAAAGATTCAGCTGAATCGGTTTGAGTAAACTTCAGTAAACCGGTGGTACTCCCTATAAAATCAGCCAATGCCAGCACGGGTTCTTCACATTCAGGATGTGCAATCACTTTAGCTTCGGGATGGCGAAGTTTAAGCTGTTTCAGTTTCTCCACACTAAAAATTTCGTGCACCATACACGCCCCGTTCCAGAGCAACATATTTCTGCCGGTTTTTTTATTCAGGTATGCTCCGAGATTTTTATCGGGTGCAAAGATGATGGGCGTTTCTTCCGGAATAGATTCAACTATTTTCTGCGCATTGCTCGAGGTACAGATGTAATCGCTCAGGGCTTTTATCTCTGCACTGCAATTGATGTAGGTTACCACTACATGATCGGGATGTTTATCTTTAAACGCTTTAAACAGAGCCGGTGGAGCAGAATCACTCAGGGAACATCCGGCTTTCAGATCGGGCAGTACCACCTTCTTGGATGGATTCAAAATCTTGGCTGTTTCCGCCATAAAATGTACACCGGCAAAAACAATCATATCCGCTTCAGTACTTTGTGCTTTCTGTGCCAGGCCCAAACTATCCCCAATGTAATCGGCCACATCCTGAATATCCGGCTCCTGATAATAATGCGCCAGCACAATCGCATTTTTTTCTTTTTTCAATTTTTCAATCTCTGCAAAAAGATCCAGGGTTGGATCCACCGGAATATCAAGGTATCCTTTTTCTTCAAGCGTATTTGGAATGTGTATATCTGACATAATATATATTAATACATATTTTATTTAAATCCAGCTACTATTATTAGGAGTGTGTATTTGTGGAAACTTCACCGGATGATTATTTTGTAAAGTTAAACAGTTTACTTTATCCACTACCAATCCCCTCCTCATTCACATTTCAATAATCATGTTATGATATATTCATTCAATATTTCTAATTGTTTTTTCACTGTTAATATACAATGTGTATATCTCTACACTTATTAAAAAGGGGATAATTTTTTAACGATGGAGTTGTTTACAATTGTGGGAGAAATCCGAATAAAACGGGAATTATCTACTCAAAAAAATCAATGTCTCTTAATCGGTAAGATTATACACCATTTCTACTAACCTTCCGGAGTTTTAAATTCGGGTTTATACACACCTTTTAACCCCGAGGTGAATAAGCATGTGGATGAAGGGGTTTACATACGGTATATGTATACGTTTATATGTATATATATTTCTCCTGATTAGGCAGTATGAAACCGTACACTTTTTGAACACCTTTTCATAAACTGAATACCGTTCTGAATTTGGTGCGTTTTCCACAATTTGTTGAACCGTTAAATTCCCCTATTTTTGCCCTCCAAAATTTAACTAAGGTATATGCAGATTATTCAGACCATCCGTGATAAGGGTGCGGTAATAGTAATAGTGGTAATCACACTGAGTTTAATTGGCTTTATTCTGATGGATTCCAGCCAGAGTGGCGGCATCTTTAATCCCATCTCCACATCGGTGGGAGAAGTGAATGGTGAGGAGATAGACCTGAACGAATTCAACCGAAAGGCGCGGATGGCCGAAGAGATGGAACGCCAACGTACCGGACAAAACCCCACCGGAGCCCGCACCTATCAAATCAGGGAAGAAACCTGGAATCAGTTGATTGCTGAAAATATTTTCTTTGCTGAATCAGATAAACTGGGTATTGATTTTACATCCAAAGAACTCTCCCATATATTATTATCGAACGATCCTCAAAATCCGTTATTACAAGAACAGGCATTGCGCGATCCTGCAACCGGCAAACTGAATGTGGAAGAAGCACAGAAAGTTATTGCCAACATCAAAAAACTTAAGGGTGAACAAAGAGAAAATATTGATGTACAATTACTGAATCCGCTGAAACTTTCATCCCGCGTAGCGAAATATACCGGCATGTTGAACGCCAGTGCCTATTATCCGAAGTGGATGCAACAGCGCGACGAAGCACAGGCACAGCAGTTCGCACAAATCAGTTATGTAAATATTCCTTATTATGAATTTCCCGACAGCACTTTTAAGGTAACAGATGAGGAAATTAATAAGTATGTTCAGCGCAATAAGGTAATGTTCAAACAAGACAAAGGAAAGATGATTTCCTACGTTACTTTTAGTCAGCTCGCCACACGCGAAGACAGTATCCGTACAGAAACTGCTTTGCAAGAATTAAAACCTTCATTTGAGGCAGATACCACTCCGGCAGTTTTTGTTGCCAAGAATATGTCGGTGATTGAATACGAAGACAGTTACAAACCCGCTTCCAAATTACAGTCTGCTTATGCAGGCAATATCATCCTTCAACCGGTTGGAACCGTTTTTGGACCTTATGCCGAAAACAACAATTATGTACTGGCCAAATTAGTAGGCACTAAAATGTTGCCGGATAGTGTGCGTTCCAAGCACATACTGATTGTAACGAATGATTTGCAAACCGGTGAAGTGATACGGGACGAAGCTTCTGCCAAAAACCTAGCGGATAGCTTGCTGAATGTTGTCAATGCCGGAGGAGATTTTACCGCATTGGCTGCTCAGTTTTCTGCGGATGGCAGTAAAGATAAAGGCGGAGATTTGGGAACCTACGGTTTCGGAGCCATGGTTCCGGAGTTCAATGACTTTACATTTAACAACACACCGGGAACACGAGGTGTGGTAAGAACACAGTTTGGTTACCATGTTATAGAAGTAACACAACAAAAGAATTTTAATCCGGCCTATAAAATTGCATTTGTGGCCAAAGAAATTATTGCGGGCGAACCAACCATTAATGCGGCCAGCCTGAATGCCACCAAAGCCTCCGGATTGCAAGGCGGTGCCAAAACGCTTGCTGAATATGCCACTAAAAATGGTTTAACACTCATTGAACATCCTCAGGTGGTAAAAGAAAATGATTATACGGTTGGAAGTTTACAAGATGCCCGTCAATTGGTACAATGGGTGAATGAAGCAAAAGTGGGCGAAGTGAGTGAACCATTTACTATTGGCGATGATTTTGTAGTGGCTACCGTAGTAAAAGCCTATGAGGAAGGATTACAGGATGCTGCCACTGCACGTATGGGTGCTGAGCCAATGATTTTGAAAGAAAAGAAAACAGAAATGATTGTGAAGAAGATTGGCGAAAAACCCACACTGGAATCTGCCGCTGCCGCTTATGGTAAAACCATTCAGTATGCAGGTGCCGATTCAACCCTTACGTTGAATAGCCAGGTAGTAACCGGTTTAGGTGTTGAACCTAAGTTGGTGGGTGCAGCCTTCAATAAATCGTACATGACAGCTCCTTCACCCGCTTTCGGCGGCACATCAGGTGTTTTTGTGATTAAGGTAGATAACATTGGAAACAAAGAAGCGATGGGAGAAGAAGCTAAAAAGTCGATGGAATCTAACCGCATGAATGCTTTACGAAATGCCAATGGCGGATGGTATGAAAGCCTCCGTAAATTGGCTAAGATAAAAGATACCCGCAGCAAACATTTTTAATTTGATTATACACAACGTGAACCCGGGCATTTGGTCCGGGTTTTTTTTGCAAATGATTGGGGTTTCGCGCCACGAACCGCTGTAAAAGGATTACTTACCTTTGCGGTATGAATGGAGAGATTGTAAACAAAGTGGCCGCGAGCGGTATCATAACCATTGACCCTGCTGCCTTTTTACCGGTGCCGGGTGTTACGGTGTTCGATGTACAACCCTTTTTATTCAGGGGTTTAATATTAAAAGAAAAAGATTTCAGGGAGGCATTAAAAAATCTGGAGATAACACCCTATCAGCAGGTATTGGTTACCGTTACCTGTAGTGCCGATGCCATCATTCCTCAGTGGGCGTATATGCTGGCGGCCAGTACATTGCAACCCCATGCCCGTGCGGTGTATTTTGGTACAGCGCAACAGGCCACCGAACAATATATGTTAGAACAGATTGAACAGATGGATGTATTACCCTTTACCGATGCGCGCATTGTATTAAAAGGGTGCGGTGATGCAGATATTCCGGCTTCGGTGTATGTGGCCTTAACCCGCAAACTACAACCGGTAGTAAAAAGTTTGATGTACGGCGAGCCTTGCAGTACAGTACCGGTGTATAAAAAGAAATAATTGCATTTTCAATGCGACTTGCCAGAAGAAAGATTCATTTCTTTCCCGCAGAATGCCACAAAAAATTACGCAGAAGTGCGCTGAAATTCACTCAACCATTCCGCGAAAATCTGCGAAAGCATCAACGCACATCCGTTGTATAAAAAAACAAGTGTGTTTCATAGCTGCGATTCAACATTAAAACGCTCAGAAGAAACAAAATCTGAATTAAATAATCAGATTAAAGAACCAACCCCGCCAGAGGCGGGGCTACAGTAGCACTAAAGCTTAATCGTAGCTACCCGATGCGCTGGGGTAATGGCGCATCGCTGTCCTTTTTGGTTCCTTTTTAGACAAGTAAAAAGGAACAAGAAAAACAATTAGTCATTCGCTGATATTCTCTCAGAAAGTTGGACAAGAAACAAAGGAACAAGAAAATCAAAATTTGTACTTAATAGTATAAAAATGGAAGACTGTTCCGCTGTTTGGCAGTACAGTAGTACAAAAGCTTAATCGTAGCAACCCGATGCGCTGGGGTAATGGCGCATCGGTGCCCTTTTGTGTTCCTTTTGGGCAAGCAAAAGGAACAAGAAAAACAATTCATTCTCGCAGAATGCCGCAGAAATTTATTCAAACCATTTAGTTTTTTAACGAAAAAAAATCAACACGTCTCAGCGGTAAAAACCTTTATTATTTCTTTATCTTCTTTTTCCTTGATGAAAAAGAAGCAAAAAATCAAGTTGAATCAAGGCGATTGCTTCGCACCACTTGTGTCTGCGCTTCGGGCTTCCCTCTTTTTACTGCTCGGCTTCAGGCTGGGCGTATAGTAAAAAGCGCCACTCCGCTTGCCACTTCGTTATCGCTGCGATTCAACGTTAAAACGCTCAGAAGAATCAAAATCTGAATTAAATAATACGATCGAAGAACCAACCCCGCCAGAGGCGGGGCTACAGTAGCACAATAGCTTAATCGTAGCTACCCGATGCGTGGTGGTAATGGCGCATCGGTGACCTTTTGTGTTCCTTTTGGGCAAGCAAAAGGAACAAGAAAACATTTCTTTCACGCAGAATACCGCAAAAAAATACGCAGAAGTACGCTGAAATGTATTCAACCGGTTCTGAGAGAATCTGCGAAAACATCCGCGCGAATCAACAGGAGAAAAAGTTAATATATACTGCAAAAAACCAACACACATGCGCAGGATACAGATTCAACTCTTTTCTATTCAAACGCAATTTGTTTGAATGATATAGACACCACACAGTATAAAAATTATTAAACTAAAAACCTTTTTGTACACTATTCCAAGTTAATAAATCCCAAAGAGCCAAATAAATTGAGAAAATTTTAAATTAATTTTTTGTTATAAACATTTTATCCCATAAATTCACTGTTCGATTCAATACTCCAACTGTAAAAGCTAACCGAATTCCTCCCTCTGTCAACGCATCAAATGCAGTATTCATGCATGTTTAAAACAAATCATGTATGCTACTGAATTATTTTTTTATTAAACTATTGTTTATGAAAGTCTTTACGTTAAAGCTAACTGGAAGCAAAACAGCAACTTGGTTTTCAAGTGTACTGATGGTGATTATGATGTTTTTCACCAGTGTCTCCCATGGGCAGATTGTGTTAACAGAAAATTTTGAGAGTCCAACGTTTCCGCCAACGGGGTGGTTAGTGACCAATGAGGGTTCAGGAAACACATGGGTACGATCTACCTCAACGTCCTCGCCGACGAACATATCTGGATCAACGGGGCATATGCGGTATTCATGGAATTCAAGTAATGCTGCCAATACATGGGCCTACACCTCTGCATTGAGCTTGGAATCTGGAAAAACGTATATAATTGACTTTTTTTTAGCGGCCGGGGGAGCAACATTTCCAGAGCGGATGAAGGTTACTATAGGAAACGCTCAAACTGTGGCGGCACAATCTACCACGTTGCTTGACTTTCCTAGTTATACCACAACTACTCAAACCAAGCAGGGTACCACATTTACTGTGCCCTCCACCGGAACATATTATATAGCATTCAATTGTTATTCTATCGCTGACCAATTTAATTTAAGCGTAGATAACATAAGCATTAGGGAAGTGGTAAATGTAGATGGAGCACCTATTAATTTTAGTGCCACTGCAGTTACAGCCTCCAGCATGACAGTAAACTGGGAAGATAATTCTACCAATGAGGTAGGATTCAGGGTATTCAGATCAACAGACAATGTGAATTTCACTCAGGTAGGAGCAGATATTCCAACTACTTCTGCCGCAACAACAGGAACAGCATACAACCTGCCTCAAACAGGTCTTGTTCCCAATCAAATTTACTATTATAGGATAGTTGCATATGCTGATGATGTGTCCAGTTTTTTAACTGGCTCGCAAACAACATCCGCAGCCCCGGTATATACTTGGGATGGTTCAGAAGGAACAGTATTCGGTAATGCGGATAACTGGACACCGGCACGTACAACCCCGTCGAATGTTGACGTACTGGTGTTTGATGGCACCACCTCCACAGTAACCGCGGTTACCACACAAACCATTGGCCAGTTAAGGGTAATCAATAATGCAACTGTTACAGCCACTTCGGCTGCTTCAGCTACCTTAACCCTTAGCGGCGGCGGCGGAGATGACTTAGATATTCAAACGGGTTCCAGCATCAACTTCAGCGGAACCTCAGCCATGGGCATTGCGTTTGCTACCGGCAGTCATACGGCAAACATTGCCGGTACCTTCCAAACCAGCACCACGGGTACATTTACCCTAAACACCACCAACTCGGTGATGAATGTGTACGGAACCCTCACCCTGGGTGCCGGCACCAATACCAATACAGGTGCCATTGGTACACGTGTGTTCCATCCAAATTCGGTATGTAACATAAATACAAACAGCATAAATATTCCTACTGCAACTTGGGATGCAACGGCTACCCTCAATATCAACGGAGTAGTTGCAGCTACATCTCCTACCATAACTTCAGGTCAAAGCTTTGGTAATATCAACTGGAATTCCACCGGCCAAACCGGTACATTTAACTTGTTCAGTACTTCAGCGTATACCATTCAGGGAACATTAACGGTTACCAGCACCGGTACCGGTAAGTTGAGATTAAGTACCAGTTCAACCCTTACCTTAAACAACATCACGGTAAACGGCGGAACATTTGAACTTATGAATGGAGCCGGTACTTATACCATTGGTGGAAACATTACGCAGGGTGGCGGATCATTTGATTGGAATTTTGCATCCAGTTCCGGTACCGTGAACCTGGCGGGTAACGTTTCACGCACAGCAGGCACCATGATAAAAACAGGGACTGCTACCGGTCATTTCTTAGTATTGAACGGTACGGCAGCCCAAACCATTGATATACCTACTACCGTTGTTCAGAGCTATCGCCTGAACAATACCTCCGGTTTAAACATCACCGGAACCCTTAATATTAATAATAGCTGTACGCTGGATATGCGTGCCGGAAACATCCTGACAGGTGCCGTTACATATGGCGCAACTGGAACTACACTTTCTTACACCGGTACTACCAGCCAGTCGGCTACCGCCATAGAATTCCCCGCTACAGCAGGTCCTTTCAATTTAACCATTAATAATACAGGGACTGCACCCAACAATACAGTTACCATGCCATTTGACCGTTCCATTGGAGGAACTGCTAGCGGTACAGTATTGAATTTAACGAATGGGGTATTAGATAACATCGGTTATACTTTAACCGTATTGAACACAAACACATCAGCCGTAACCACGGTTACCAGCGGCGCACGTTATATAACGGGTCGTTTGGCGCGCGTATTACCGGCCAACCTTACTGGAACCAACACCTATGGATTCCCGGTAGGTAAAACCACCAACAATGCGTTTGAATTAATTAACCCTACCACCAATGCGGGCGGTACGGTAACTATTGTAGCGGAAGCATTTGACGGAGCAACCGGAGGAAATGCCGGAAGTTCATTGAGTGCTATCAGCAATGCACGCTACTGGGTAACCGCTATCAGTGCCGGTGGTGCGAATTTCACCGATACGCGCATACGCCTGAATGATACCCGCGGCTCATTTGATGTAATCGGCGGAAGTGCAACCTTAACCGGCGACTATGAGCTGGTAGGTGGATTCCCGGCAACATTAACTTCCACTAGTATTGCTTCGGTAGCCCCGGCTGTTTCCTCTTTGGGTTATTATTTAATGGCCAATCCGGCTTCACCGGAAATTTCAGACATTACCATAGATCCAGCAACAGCACAATGTACCAATGTAGCCCGCACCATCACAGCTACAGTGGAAGAAGGCGGAGCGGCATTAACACTAGTTGAGATACGTTATCAGGTAAATGGCGGTTCTGTGCAAAATGTTGCCATGACCAATACCTCCGGAGATACCTGGGAAGGAGTGATACCTACAGTAACACCTGCCAACGGTACAGTTACCTGGAGTATCTATGCTGAAGACGCAGCCGCGTTGAGTAAATCAGTAGCCGGCCCGTCATATAAAGATGAGCCATTGTTTGGTGCAGTAGCAACAGCTACCGCTAACCCATCTACCATTTGCTCAGGGGCTGACGTTAGTTTAAGTGTAAGTTATACGGAAGTTCCTGTAGCCGGACAAATCGGAACTGGTGCAGGAACAAGCAGTTCTGCGGGAGTGTCACCGTATTATCATGGATATGGTGGGGCCAAAACACAATATATTATAACTGCTGCCGAATTAAGCGCCGTTGGAATGGTTGCGGGTAATATCTCAAGTGTTTCATTCGAGATATCATCTCTTGGTACTTCAACACTGAATGGCTTTGCGATTAGCATGGGCCATACAGCACAGCCAGCAGCGGTATCAAATGCACCGATTACTTCAGGCTTAACACAAGTGTACTCAGCGGCATCTCAAACGCTTACTTCGGGAGTGAATAATTATGTATTTACCACTCCATTTACATGGGATGGTACCTCCAACATTGTGGTTTCTGTTTGTTATAGTAACAACAATGCAGGAGGTTCTTCATCTACCGTTAGAACGGATGTTGGTTCATTTACGAGCTCTATGGCCGTTTATGCGGATAATGCTACTTCAACTGCCGTTTGTGCAGCTACCTCTTCTGCCGGTTTAGGTACTTTAAGTAGCAATACTACTTCCAGTACCCGACCTAAAATGGTGTTTACAGGAACTGCGGTTCAGCCATTATATACAATTGAATGGAATGATGGAACCAATCCTGTTGGAAGTGGCACACCTATCGTTGTTAGCCCTGCTTCTAATACATCCTATACTGCAGTAGCTACCTTTACAAGCAATGGTTGTACACTTACTTCCAACGCAGCTGCTGTAACCGTTAACCCACTTCCTGCTGAACCAACCAGTGCAGTAGGTTCTACACAGTGTGGTTTAGGAACTCCAACTGCCTTTGTAACTGGCGGTTTACCGGGTCAGTTCCGCTGGTACCTGGAAGCTACCGGAGGCACAGCGATTCCGGGTGAAGAAAATCAACAATTGGATACTTATACAATAAGCACCACCACTACATTCTATGTAGCCATTTTTGATGGCACCTGCGAGAGCACACGCGTACCGGTAACCGCTACCGTGAATCCTCCGGATGCTGTGGATGCTACCGTAGTATCCAATGATGTGTGTGTGAGCAGCTCATTTGATTTAACCGCTGTTCAAACAGGAAGCAATCAAACATATACTTATACCTGGACGGCCTCTCCGGAAGCCGGAAGCGGTATCACCGGTTCTGAAGTAGGCGAAGTAGTAAACATCACGCCAACCGTTGCAGGAACCTACACCTACACAGTAACCGCTGTAGATGGTGCTTGTACTACTACATCAGATGTGGTGGTTACGGTGTTAGATTTACCAAATATTACCAGTGCCACTGCAACACCTGCAACTATTTGCAACGGAGGCAGCAGCACACTGGAAGCCATTTCTCAATCTACAGCTCCCGCTACTGCAACATTGGGTACGGGTACAATTACTAATTTAGCAACCGGATTTTCATCAACAGCATACCCTGCACCATTTGGTAACTATTATGAAGGTGCCAAGAACCAATTCTTGATTCTGGCCAGCGAGTTAACCTCGGCAGGTTTATCAGCAGGCAATATCTCAAGCCTCGCCTTTGATGTGGTTACACCTCAGGTTGAACCATTGAAAAACTTCACCATTGGTATGAAGCATTCTGGTCTATCTGCATTATCAACGATTGAAACCGGCTTCACCAATGTGTATTCCAATGTGGCATATGCTCCATCTGCAAGCGGAGGATATAATAATAATACGATTACCTTCAATACACCGTTTGCTTGGAATGGTACCTCCAATATTGTGATTGAGGTATGTTTCAACAATACCTTTGGCGATGGAGGCTTCTCAGAATATACCACCAACGCAGTATTCAACCAGTCCACTACAGCCTTTGTAAGTTCACTGGTGTATAGGGCGGATGATTTCCTCGGACTATGTGGCAGCACTTCGCTTTCGTACAGCTATTCTCAGCGTCCGAATATGAGATTGGTTGGTTCAACCACCACCGATTTAACTTCAGGTTTAACCTGGGAGTGGAATCCGGGCGCGTTGAGTGGTAACAGTGTATCTGTGAGTCCTACGGCTACTGAAACATATACGGTATCGGCAACCGATGCCAATGGTTGTGTAGCTACAGAAGATGTGGAAGTAACTGTGAATGAATTACCGGATGCTCCAATCGGAACCGATTCTGAGCATTGTGGTACACTCGTACCTACCGCCATTGTTTCAACGGGTGGCGCAAATGGAAACGGTGTGTTCAACTGGTATGATGCACCAACAGGCGGAAACCTGTTACAAACAGGTACTGATATTTCTTATTTAACACCGATTTCTACCACTACTACTTTCTATGTATCAGAAACAGGTACCAACGGTTGCGAAAGCGAGCGTACACCCGTAAACGTTACAGTGATTGAAGCAGATCCACTGTCGCTGACGGCCACTCCGGTAACCAGTGCTTGTGTGGATGCTGAAATTACCCTGGAAGTAACTCAGGATGGTGGAAACAATACATACGATTTCACCTATTCTGCTGACCCTGATGCAGGAAGCGGTATAACAGGATCTGAAACAGGTACACTGGTTTCAGTAACTCCTACCGCTGCAGGTACCTATACCTATACGGTAACCGGAACAGATAACGATAAAGGTTGTACGAATGTGGCTACCGCTATCATTACGATTAACCCACTGCCCCAGATTACTGCTGCAAGTGCTACACCTTCTACAGTTTGTAGTGGTGGAGATGTTCAGTTATCAGCAGTGAGTATCCCTGCCGGTGTAGGCAATGCTCAGGTGGGTGCCGGTGCAAGCACCAGCAGTAGCTCTGCTACTCCATTCTATGGTGGATGGGGTGGAACAAAAGTTTCTTATATCTATACAGCTGCTGAACTTTCTGCTGCCGGTATGGTGGCAGGAAACATCAATAGCCTGAGCCTCGATGTTTCTACTTCTGTAGCAACGATCTTCAAAGGTTTTGCAATTGGCATCGGAACAACCACCGAAAGTGTATTCACTACTTCAGCGCACTTACCTACTACCAATGTATATAACGGTCCGTTAACCGACAATGGCTATCAAACTACTGCCGGTATCAACACCTTTGTATTCAGCAGTCCGTTCTATTGGAATGGTACTTCAAACATCGTAGTAAGTTTCTGCTATAGCAACGCGAATTCATCCAATACAGCAGCAACTATTCGTATGGATACTTATACCGGACAGAACAAGGCTGTTTACACGTATGCGGATAACAAAACACCAGCATTGGTTTGTGCAGCCGTTTCTGGTAGTGTAGATGGTAGCGGCGGTACAACCACTTCTACCTTGCGTGCTAAAACCATTTTCAACGCTCAGGTGGGTGTGAACTTAACATCATCACTCACTTGGGAATGGAATCCGGGTGCTGAAAGTGGTGCTACGGTAACTGTGAACCCAACCACTTCTACTACATATACTGTATCTGCTACTGACGCCAATGGTTGTGTGGATACTGAAGACGTAGAAGTAACCGTATTGGATTTACCGGCTACTCCTACTGCTACTCCTTCTACACAGTGTGGAGAGGGCGTACCTACTGCTTCTGTAAGCGGTGGAAGTGGAACCTTCTTATGGTATGATGCTGCAACCGGAGGTAATCTGGTTCAAACCGGTGGTTCAACTTATACCGGTTCATTAAACACATCTACTACATTCTACGTTTCTGAATCAGACGGCACTTGCGAAAGCGAGCGTGTAGCCGTTGAAATTACCGTGAACGCTCCGGATCCGATTACAGCGATTGCTGCAGACAACAGCATATGTATCGGTGAAGATGTGGAGTTGAGCGTTTCACAGGATGGAAGCAATCAGAATTATACGTATACATGGACAGCTACTCCGGAAGCAGGAAGCGGAATCACCGGAAGCCTGACGGGCGGTACACAAACCATCACTCCAACAGCTGCAGGTACTTATGTGTACCAAGTGGCAGGATTTGATGCGGTAGGCCCATGTAATATCTCTACAACTGTTTCAGTAACGGTGAATGACCTGCCGGTTATTACGTCTGCAACAGCCTCACCAGAAACCATCTGTGTGGGAGCCATTTCAGACCTGGTAGCCGTAAGTATTCCTGCAGAAGCCGGACAAGCCACTGTAGGTACCGGTACCGGAACATCTTCTACTATTGGTATCACACCGTTTGGTTCCAGCTATCAGTCTACACGCATGCAATACATTGTTCAAGCAAGTGAACTGACTGCTGCTGGTTTGGCTCCGGGTAATATTACTTCGTTGTCATTCAATGTAACGTCAGGTATCACTTTCCCATTGGTGAACTACACTGTGAAAATGGCTCATACCTCCGCTACTGATTTAGGTACAGCGTTCCTTACACCTACTTTCACTAACGTGTTTGCGGATGCAAGCTTCGTAACCGGTACTACTACCGGTTGGAGAGAATTGACATTCGGCACACCGTTCAATTGGAATGGTAGCTCGAACATTGTGATTGAAATTTGTCATGATAACTCTACCTGCGTAGGTGGCTCAGGCGTTTGCTGGTCTGGCAATGCATCAGTACAGGTGACTACCACCGCGTATAACTCTGTATTCGGTCGTTACTCAGATCCAATATCTATGTGCGCGGTTGACGGAAGCGGTACCGCTATCTCAACCCGTACCAGCCGTCCGAATATGCGCTTTAATGGCCAGGTAGGTACCAATCTTACTTCAGGCTTAAACTGGACATGGAATCCGGGTGGTTTCACTACCAGTTCGGTAACCGTGTCTCCAACGACTACTACTACATATACTGTTACTGCTACTGATCCGGTTACGGGTTGTGCAGCCGTTTCACAAGATGTTACAGTAACTGTGGCTCCGGTAACAGCGGCTGCTTCAGCAAACGTATCTACCACTTGTGCGGGTGACCCGGTTGAGTTGAGTGTAGTAGCAGGCGGTGGCGGACCATTCAGCTACATTTGGAGCGATGGCACCAATACCGTAGGTACAGCTGCTGAAATCACTGTAAACCCAACCACTACCACTACGTACACCGTAACGGTAACGGATGTGTGCAATAACACCACTACAGATCAGGTTACTATTACTGTGAATCCATTACCAGTGGTGAGCATTGTAGAAGTTGGCCCGATTGATATTTGTGCACCGGGTACTCAGATACTAACCGCCAACACTACAACACCAAACCCTGAATATCAGTGGCAGAATAACGGCACAGATATCGACGGAGAAACTTCGTCTACACTCACCGTTACGGCTACTGGTAATTACAGTGTAGTAGTTACCGAAACGTCTACCGGTTGTGTAGGAAGCTCTTCAGCTGTTGCGGTTAACATTAACCCATTACCGGTGATTACATCAGTAACCGGGCCGGAAGCCGTGTGTGATGGTTCATCTGCAACCCTCACAGCGAAGAGCGAATTCTTCGTACCGGGTGTTGTGCAGTTGGGAACCGGCACGTTAACAACGTCTACTGCCGGGGTTTCTCCATTCTCCGCAGGATGGGAAGCTATCAGAACACAATATCTGGTAAGAGCCAGCGAACTGCAGGCGGTTAACTTGGCCGCAGGCGATATCAACGCCCTGGCATTCTTCGTAACAACCGGGTATTCTTCTGTGATGAAAAATTACACCATGAAGATCTCCCATACCAATGCAACCGCATTAGGTACAGCATACGAAAGCGGAACATTCACTACGGTGTATGGTCCGGAAGATTATGCATCCGGTACTACTTCAAATGCATGGAGAACACTTGATTTTGATACACCATTTACTTGGGATGGCACATCCAACATCATCATTGAGATTTGTTTTGAATCAGATCCGGATGGTACATGTGGAATATGCTATGGTAGTACATCTACCGTACGTTATACAGCCACTTCATACAATTCTGTATTTGCACGTTATGCCGATAACACTACAGCTTGTGCTTCTGGTACCTTTGGTTCTGCACAAACCACCGGTAGAACATTCAGGCCGAACATGCAATTCAACGGAACTGTATTGGATAACCAAACACCAAACTTTAGTTGGGAATGGAATCCGGGTGCATTAACCGGAAATTCTGTAAGCGTAACGCCTACCACCCAAACTACGTATACAGTTGTAGCAACCAACACGGTAACCGGTTGCCAGTCGGCACCTCAACAAATTACGGTGGATGTTACCCCGGCCTTAACGGTGAGTGCGGATATTGTAGGTCCTACAAATGCAACGGCACACGTGGGAGCGTTACCGGTAGCTACGTACAGCATAGCTACAACAAATGAAACATCTATTACGTGGAACATCCCTGTAGGCTCAACGAATGTGAGCGGCCAGGGTACAAACACGATATCGTTCAATTACCCTGTAGGCTACGGAGGTGGCAGCATCAGCGTAACGGTAGAAGGTAACTCACCATGTGAGCCTATTACCCGCACCCTGACAATCACCTACGATTGCCCGGTAGCTCCAGTGGTGAGCGGACCTAAGAATGTGTGTCCATATGTAGGAACGAGCGAAGAGGTTACTTATACGGTAGCACCGGATCCGGGCGTATCATCATACAACTGGGTGGTACCACCGAACGTAACGATTATAGGTGGCCAGGGAACCGGAAGCTTAACGGTTACGTTCCAGACAGGATTTATAGCGCAATCGAACAAGCAAATACGTGTAACGGGCGTATCGGGTTGTGGCAACACACCGATGACGATTTACTATCTGTTGACACAGTTCCCAAGTTCAGCAGGTCCAATCACCGGTCCAACGGATGCCTGTCCTTTTGTAGGCACAAGCAACGAGGCAACGTATAGCATCGATCCTGTAACAGCAGCAGAGAGCTATCTGTGGACTGTACCATCCGGTGTAACGATTGTGAGCGGAGCAGGAACAGAGAGCATCAATGTAACGTTCGACAACAGCTATACAACAGGAGCGATTACGGTACGTGCGGTGAACGGTTGTGGAACCAGTACACCACGCAGCATTACGGTAACACGTACGGCGCCGTCTACTCCAGGATTGATCAGCGGTCCACAGAACGTGTGCTTGTTGATGCCAACAGCGTCTAACCCATCTGGCGTACCGGCAACCTATAGTGTGAACGCGGTATCTGGCGTAACGTATACATGGATAGTACCATCGGGTGCAACCATCAACAGTGGTCAGGGAACCAACAGCATCGAGGTAAGCTTCGATGGTACGTACAGCGGCGGCGGTATCAGCGTGTTTGCTACCACGAACTGTGGCAACAGCAGCATACGCAGCCTGTCACTGAACCAGTTGTTACCAAGAGCACCAGATGCAATAGATATACTGGAAGTAGGTACTTGTCCTGAGCGTTTAGTTCAATACTCACTGGCATCTGTACCATCAAACTCTACGTACATCTTGTGGACAGTACCAGCGGGGGCAACGATCATGAGTGGTCAGGGTACCAGCAGCATCACCGTAAGCTATCCGTCTACGGCGTTGGCGGGCGATGTAACAGTAACCGCACAGAATGGTTGTGGCAACAGCTCAACACGAACACTGAAAGTGAAACTGAGTGCATGTGAAGCACCGCCACCACCACCACCATTTGTAAAAGATGGCGGAGTGAAGGAAGTGCCTGCCTTAACACTGGAAGTGAGTGTGTTCCCGAACCCAAGCACGCATGTGTTTAACTTACAGGCGAAGAGCGCTGATATGAAAACACGTGTGGTAGTGAAGGTGATGGATAACCTGGGCCGTGTAATGGAGAGCCATAACATGATGCCGGGAGAAACACAACAAGTAGGAACCCGCTTAAAAGCCGGAACATACTTCATAGAAGTGATGCAAGGCAACGAGCGTGTAACCAAACGCGTGATTAAATTCTAAAATATAAGTCCCCGAAAAACCAATGAATCGGAGAGGCTGCTGTAAAGCAGCCTCTTTTTTTATGAACGCCATCCAATAAAAAATTCAATCGTGTGGCGTGAAAAGATACCTGTAAATTTGCCACCTGCATGAATTGGAAGCAAAGGTTATATAGGTTAACACATTGGGAAGAATGGCATTATCACGTAAAGTACATTCCCTTGCTCCCGGTATGGTTGTGGTATATACTACGTGCACGCAGCGTTTGGTTTTTTACACCGGCCAATCCCACACTCACGTTCGGAGGTATGGACGGAGAAACGAAAGAAGAAATGTACACCCAGCTTCCTCCGGGAACATATCCTCATAGTGTATTTATTGATCCGGATATGCCCGAGGATACCCTTAAAAAATTATGGACAGCAAGCGGTTTAGAATTTCCGGTTGCCGTGAAGCCTGATGTAGGTATGGGAGGGATGATGTTCCGTAAATTAAATAGTATGGAATCATTACTCCGTTATCATGCGTATATAGATCGCCGTTATGTGATTCAGGAGATGATTCACTACCCAATGGAAGTGGCAGTATTTTACTACCGGATGCCTAATCAGGACAAAGGAACGGTGAGTGGATTTATTAGCAAGGAAAAGCCGGTGGTGATAGGAGATGGACAATCTACACTAAAGCAATTGGTACAACAACACAAAGGGGTGCGTTTCATGGAAGCTGAAATGTATGTTAAACACCGTGATAAATGGACAACCATAATACCTAACGGAGAAGCATATACGCTTTTGGAAGTGTCTAACCGCACACAGGGTGGCAAAATGATTAGCCTGGCACATGAAATGGACGACCGCTTGGTTGCAGTCATGGATTCAATCAGCAAGTACAGGAATACTTTTTTATATGGCCGGTATGATATCAAATGCAACAGTATTGAAGCCTTTAAATCCGGAAAAGAATTTTCTATCCTTGAGTTCAACGGTTGCGGCTCCGGGGTACAGCATGTATACGGAAACAAATATTCATTGTTTCAGGCCTGCCGCATGATTGTACACCACTGGAACATGATGTTCAAAATAGCCAGATACAATCATTCCAAAGGGATACCCTATTGGAGTTTTATGAAGGGGCTGAAGTTTTTGCAACATTCAAAAAGAGAACTGAAACACCTGAAAATGCTGGAGGCCGGTTTTCAGGAAGCGTAACCGGAAAATTGTCCTGTCTCTCCACGGGTTTTGGTATTAATTTTGACTAAGTTTATACAAACCAATTTTTCACAACGTAAAACACAACGTATGAGAAGTTTACTCCACATGGTTTGGGTGGTAACGGCTGCCATGCTGATAACAACCGGTTGTTCCAGAAATCCGGTTACCGGAAAAAAGCAGCTCACGCTCATGTCGGAACAGCAGGAAATTGCTTTAGGAAAGGAGGCTGACCCACAGATTATTGCTCAGTATGGTTTATACGAAGACAAAGTGTTGCAGGATTTTATCAACGAAAAGGGAAAAGCGATGGCCGCTATTTCGCACCGGCCAAAACTGGAATATAATTTCAGGATTGTAGATTCAGATATTATCAATGCCTTTGCCGTACCGGGAGGATATGTATATTTCACCAGAGGTATAATGGCACACTTCAATGATGAAGCGCAATTTGCTGGTGTGTTGGGTCATGAGATCGGACACATCACTGCGCGACATTCCGTAATTCAACAACGCAATGCCATGTTGGGTAATATTGGCCTGATTGCCGGGGTAGTGATAAAGCCCGAACTGGCCCGTTTTGCAGAAACCGCTTCACAGGGCATGCAGTTGTTGTTCCTCAAATTTGGAAGAGATGATGAAAAGCAAAGTGACGAACTCGGAGTGGAATACTCCTCCAAAATTGGGTATGATGCCACACACATGGCTGATTTTTTCACCACCCTCGAGCGCCAGAGTGCACGTGCCGGTGGCGGAAACTTACCGGAGTTTTTGTCCACTCACCCGAACCCGGATGGCCGTCATGATAATGTATTAAAATTGGCTCAGGATTGGAAAACAAAAAATCCTACTGCTTCACTGGCCGTTAACCGAAATGCCTACCTGAAAAGAATTGATGGCATAGTGTACGGCCCCGATCCGCGACAGGGATTTTTAGAAAATAGTGTTTTCTATCATCCCGAAATGAAATTTCAATGGAGCGTACCTACGGGATGGAGCTATCAGAATGCACCCACGATGGTTCAACTGGCAGAAAAAAATGGTAAGGCGTTACTGCAACTCTCCATCGCAAAAGCAGCCAACCCTCGTGAGGCCGCACAAATGCTGGTGACCAACAACCAACTCCAGGTGCTTGATGCCCGTGAAACAACGGTAAACGGATTACAGGCCTACATGATGGTGGCCGATGTGCCCGCTTCACAACAGTCTCCCGCATTGCGCATTCAAACGTATTATATTCAAAAAGACCAGTTGATTTACCAATTGCTGGGCGTTTCTACAACCACTGAATTTTCAGCGTATGTGTCATCGTTTACTCAATCGATGACCAGCTTCAGAAATCTGACCGATCAGGAGAAAATCAACCGTAAACCGGAGCGGGTACGCATAAAAACCGTTTCGCAGGATTTAACACTGGAGCAACAGTTACGTCAATACAACCAACCCGCGTCACGCTTTGATGAATTGGCCATCTTAAACGGCATGCAACTAAAAGATAAAGTGTCTAAAGGCACAATGATTAAAACCGTTGGAAACTGATGAGGCAATTCGCGGCGCATGTTGTATTTTTACAAACGCGATATAATTTTATATAAAAACGATTCTGATATGAAAAAGCTATTTACGGTGCTGTGTATTTCTGCTGCCCTTCTGGGCATAAACAATGTAACAGCGCAGGATAACAGAGTAAGTCAGCGTGTAACCGTTACCGAAACCCTGAACAAAGGAACGAATGTTACTATAGCCTATGGGCAACCCTCTGTAAAAGGCAGAACCATTGGGGTAGATCTGGAACCCATCAACGGACAACTGTGGCGTACCGGTGCCAATGAAGCCACTGTTTTTGAAACAGATAAGCCGCTGCTCATCATGAACCGTGAACTGGCACCCGGTAAGTACAGCCTATTCACGCTTTTTGAAGATCAATTAGTGACTGTTATTTTCAATAAAGTGTGGGACCAGTGGGGAACCAACCAATACGATGCATCACAGGATGTATTTCGGGTACGCGCCAAGCTAAAACCGGAATCCACTTTTTCGGAGCAGCTGCAGTTTACCATACAACCCGAAGGCGCTGTAGTGGTTTCCTGGGGCAACAAACAATTCCTTATTCCATTGAGGGAAAAATAAACAAAATCCAAAAAAGAAACCGGAACGATAAGGCTCCGGTTTTTTTTGTAAATCATGTGCGGGTTGATTGCCTTAGGGTCGTTCATTTATCAACAGGCATCCAGCAGCCACCAGATCAGTAAAAAAATGAGTACTGTGCTCAGGCAACCACCGCCTAACTTTTTGGCACCATAACCGGCAATAAGGGCTTTTATCAGTTTATTCATATCCCAATACTTCAAAAAACTGTGCCAAAAGTTTCATCACTGCTTCAGTTCACGAACTTTTTTTCCTGCAGGGATCTTTACCTGATAACTAAATCGCAGTTTTTGGGTAGCACCGGGTTCAAGTTCCAATACCCAGGAGAGTTGTCCGGTTTCGTGATGTATCGTTGCACCTCCCGCATTCATCAGTTTTACCTGTACTTCTTTTTCACGGCTTAATGGAAACTGATCGTACACATTCAGGCTAACAGCTTTGCTTTTATTATTGCGTACGGTAATTTCGAAAGTGTAGGTGCTGGTTTGAATATCGTTTTTGGTGGATACCGAGGTAAAATCTTTTACCGGTAAACGTGTAATGGCAATGCGTTTATCTTTACCCAGCGACAGTGCCAGAGTATCTGCTTCAATATTCGGGTTGATAAAGCTTTTACCCATGTACATATTATCAATGATGATATTGGATTCTCCCGGCAGCAGGTTCATCGTATTCCATCCTGTAAGGTTGGCAGTGAAATACGCATCTGTATCCAACTTTGGAATAACCATATGGCGGTATTGTGCAGATACTTTTTCATCTTTAATATTTATCGTATATGCTTTTCCGTTAGAAGGTATATGGTAGGGTAAAGTAATCTGATAGGAAACATTCAGCAGGTTTTCAGTTACAGTAGTGTAGGCCGCCACGTTAGAGGGCTCTGAAGATTCTGCAGATACTTTCTCATCGTAAACCGGGCGTAACGCAGGAATACCCTGTGCTTTGGATTGTTCCATTATAGAATACAATGGTGGAACGTACAACTGAAGAAACAACGGGTTCATTACAGGCATCATTCCGGAAGAAGAGGGCGGTTGTGTGGTAAGGGTGAGCGGTACCCCTTCCCAGTCAATACCGGTTTGATGATGCACTGCAGCCTTATAGCTCAACACAAACGATTGATCCATGGTTTTTAACCGCATATCATAGGTGGGAATCCATCCTGCATAAGCGGTAAAATAATGTACATCGAATGATGCAGTGTTGGCTGTAGAAGCCATCACCTGTAATACCAGCCTGCCGGTACTTTGCGGTATGGGTATATTGCGTTCGGGTTGCTGATTCAATCGTAGTTGCATAGCGTTGAGTTGTTCGTTCAGCTCATCCCTTTTTATCTGTTGGACCCACGCGGCATTTTTGAGTTCTTTAATTTTTTGAAGATAGTATTCTGTGAGTCGGATCAGTTCCGGGCTTTGAATATTTTTTTTATCCGGTGTTGTAAAATTATTATCAACCAAGGCACTGAGTTTTCTCAATAGCTCTTCTTGTAATTGCAATTCATGAAGGGCAGCCGCTATCCGTTGGCGTAAGGTTCGGATGCTGTCTACTAATTTAGGGTTGGAAACAGGCTTTACTTCCGGAGTATATATGCTGTGTTGCCACGACAAGATAGTGACCTGTTCCGGACATCCCAGCCGAAGCGAAGCCTGATCAAGCCGGTGCGACAACTGATCAATGACTACATACTGTAATCCGGGTTTTAAAGCCACCTTTGCCTGATGCTGCAACTCAGCACCGGAAAGGTAGTAAACCGACACCTGTTCTAAACGGGCACGTGTAAATACAGAGTCTTCAGCAGCTTGTGCTGCCGGTATAAAAGATAAAAGCAAAAGGGTGTGAAAGAATTTCATAAAGCATGTTTTAAGTAATGAACACAGATGTATGTTTCGGAATAATTGCATAGGCAATTCCGGGGGCCCGCTGTTAATTTGGTGTTAACCTCTCACAACCAATAGATTCTTCTATATCATTCAGGAGGAGCCATCGCTGAATATTTTTAATTTGCAACTCTTTTCCCGCACATGATAACACATTTTAATAGCGCGATCCGTTATATGTTTCAAAAAATGCGTGTATGCTGTACCGTTATATTATTGATTTCTGTGGGCATATCCTCATGTAAAGAACCGGATGCACTGATTCGCGTGGTAGATATACCACAGTTTCCTTCAGGTTCAACCCTCGAACGGTTTGGCAATAATTTGTATGTTATGGGTGATGACGCCACGCAGGCATTGGTAATGAATTTGCAGCTACACGTAACCGATAGTATCAAGCTGTTTAACGATACGGCCCATCGTATCCCCAACATCCGCAAGGCAGATATTGAAAGTGGAGGTGTTTTTCCGGATTCAACCCTGTTGTGGATGGGTTCAGGATCTAAAGCAAACCGGCAAATGGCCATCCGCTACCGCCTCGCCACCCGCGATACACAACATGTTTCCCTCGATACATTTTATAATCGTTTATCGCTGGCCGGTATTTCCTCGCTCAATATAGAAGGGATGGTAGTAACCCCACAGCAGGTAATCCTTGCCAATCGTGGCAACGCCGGGCACCCGGTAAACCAGCTCATCTTTACCACCCATCGTTTTTGGAAACAACAGGAACGCGCGGGTATTTCCGTAGTTAAAACCGGATTTCAATCTAACCCCACTCCGGCAATGGGTGTAGAGGGTATATCAGGATTGGCATACTCCACCCGGTACGACAGGCTTTTTTGCACGGTTTCTACCGAATCCAGCAAAGACGGGATAGAAGATGGTGCTATTGGAATGAGTTACTTGTGGATTTTTGATGATATATCCCCGAAAAGAGCCTTCACCGCACTAAATCCTACTAAAATAATTTCCTTACCCGCATTGGATCCCCGCCTGAAACATCAAAAGATAGAATCGGTGGCCATACTGGAGGAAAACGAACGATATGCACGACTCGCCCTCATAGCCGATAATGATGATGGTACCACCCGTATATTCGAAGTGCAAATCAATCAGGCGCCCCCTGAACGTAAAGGGAGTAATTTCTGGGACCTTTAAAAAGAAATTTTGCAAAAAAGTGCAAGTTTTATCAAAACTGTTTAAATTTGCCATGGAAACGCCTGCCAAAAGAGAAAAATCCAGTTTCTAAACTATCCCTTCGTCAGGGTTTTCCCATCAGCAAAATTTACAACCTCAACGTCATTTACACTTCTTTTTCGTTTTTCATAAACGTAGCTTAAAATTTATATGTACGATATTACGCAACTGAACGATTTGCTCGTACCAGAATTGGTAGATATAGCAGACGAACTTAAAATTCCCCATCCGAAAAAATTAAATAAGGCTGACCTTATTCAACGGATTATGGAACAACAATCCGCTTCCTCTGAAAAGCCCCGCAGAAAAAGGGTTTTGAAATCAGAGTCGGCCGGTAGCCAGGCTCCATTATTTAAAGAGGATGCCAAAAAGGAATCGGCTACCCGTAAAAAAACGGGAACAGAAAAAAAGCCTGTTAAAAAAGCAGATAAAGAACAAGAAGAACCGGCACCACCCATGGTTCAGGAAGAAGAAGAGCTGCAACCACTCACCGGTGAAAATTCTATGGTGCCTCCGGCCATTGCACAAATGTTACAGGCAGAAGATGAGCAGCAGGCCGGTGAACAAATATCAACGCCTGTACCCGCCGCACCTCCGGCATACAAACAACCGTACCAACAACGTCAGCCTCCGGTTTTTAATATTGAATTTGATGGAGTGATACTTGGTGAAGGCGTGTTGGAAATGATGCCCGACGGGTATGGCTTCCTGCGCAGCAGCGATTATAACTACCTCTCCTCACCGGACGATATTTATGTTTCACCGTCTCAAATCAAATTGTTCGGACTGAAAACCGGTGACACCGTATATGGTTCCGTAAGGCCACCCAAAGAAGGTGAAAAATATTTTGCACTTCTTAAAGTTGAAACCATCAACGGAAAAAGTCCGGAAGAAGTACGCGACCGTGTTCCCTTCGATTATCTGACACCGTTATTCCCTTACGAAAAACTGAACTTGCACACCCGAGCGGATAATTACAGCACCCGCATACTGGATTTATTTACGCCCATTGGTAAAGGACAACGCGGATTGATTGTTGCCCAACCTAAAACGGGTAAAACCATGTTGCTGAAAGAACTTGCCAATGCCATCGCCGAAAATCATCCCGAATGTTATTTGATGATTGTGCTGGTAGATGAAAGGCCGGAAGAGGTTACAGATATGGAACGCAGCGTTAAAGCAGAAGTGATTGCATCAACCTTTGATGAACCCGCGGAAAAGCACGTGAAAGTAAGCTCCATTGCATTGCAAAAAGCCAAGCGACTGGTAGAATGCGGACACGATGTGGTGATTCTGTTAGACTCCATCACCCGTTTGGCCAGAGCACACAACACTGTTGCACCATCGTCCGGTAAAGTACTATCGGGTGGTGTGGAAGCCAATGCCATGCAAAAGCCGAAACAGTTTTTTGGAGCAGCCCGTAAAATAGAAAACGGAGGCTCTCTTACCATCATCGCAACGGCACTGGTGGATACCGGAAGCAAAATGGATGAGGTAATTTTTGAAGAGTTTAAGGGAACGGGTAACATGGAATTGCAACTCGACCGTAAACTATCGAATAGAAGAATTTATCCGGCTATTGATATTGTTTCGTCCTCTACACGCAGAGATGATTTGTTGTTGGATAAAGATACCTTCCAACGCCTGTGGGTGTTACGTAAACATATGGCCGATATGAATACGGAAGAAGCACTCAACTTACTGTTGAAGCACATGAAGGGAACGAAAGACAATGCGGAATTCCTCACCAGCATGAACGGTTAATTACCGGCATGTGTAAATGAATAGCCCGCCCAGTGCGGGCATTTTTTATAATAAATGATAGAGGTGATTCAGTTGTTCTGAAGTAGGGATTTATTGATAAATTGCTGTACACATTTCTGATGTTGGAACGTATTAGTGCACATACCATCTGGAACCAACCCTTACCCATACTCGACGTGAGAAGTCCGGGTGAATATAACCATGCCCATATTCCCGGCGCATACTCCTTGCCGTTATTTACTGATGAGGAGCGGGCTGTAGTGGGTACTGCCTATAAGCGACAAGGCCGTCAACAAGCCATATTTAAAGCCCTCGGTTATTTCAACATGCAGGAAATGGTAAAGCAGGCAGACAGGTTATTGGTGCCGCATAAACGTGGAGACGCCCCCACAGAAGTATTGGTGCATTGCTGGCGTGGCGGCATGCGCAGCGCGGCTGTAGCGTGGCTGCTCGAATTGTACGGGTATAAAGTACAGGTTTTGGAAGGAGGATATAAAGCTTTTCGCCAGGAGGTGTTACAGGTATTCGACAAGCCATATAACTTCCGGATTGTAGGCGGATATACCGGGAGTGGGAAAACAGATATACTAACGGAACTGCATAAACGAGGAGAGCAAATTATTGATTTGGAAAACCTGGCAGGACACCGTGGATCTGCCTTTGGAGGAATTGACAGACCTCCCCAACCTACTCAGGAAATGTTTGAAAACACCCTTGCCCAACACCTGATGCAAAGTAACACAGCGAAGCATCTGTGGGTGGAGGATGAAAGTCAACGTATCGGTGTGTTGAATATTCCACATAACTTATGGAAAACCATGCGCAATAGTCCGGTGTTTTTTATTGACCTGCCCTTCCACATTCGTTTGAAAAGTATTGTAACATCGTATGGAAACCTGAACCGCGGAAAACTGATAGAGGCTGTGCAAAGAATACAGAAAAGGCTCGGCCCACTGGAAACCAAAATCACCATCGAATATCTGCAGGCAGGAAGTATTCCGGAGGCCTTTGCCATGTTGTTGAAATACTACGACAAGTTTTACCTTAAAGGTCTCCACAACCGAAACAATGTGGAACAACAGGTACAAAGTATTCCCTGTACCAATGTCAATGAAGAATTCATCAGTCAAATACTGGATATATGCAAAAATGTAAATTATTCCTGACAGGATGTTTCTTGTTTTCAGCCGGATTTCTGCAGGCGCAAGACATAACCGGATTGTGGAAAGGCACATTGTACAACGATTCCAACCGCCTGACGTACCATTATGAAATTGCTGTTTCATCCGAAAAAAACCGGTTATACGGATATTCGCACACCTGGTTTATTCTCGATAATAAACAATACTATGGGGTTAAAAAACTGAAGGTGCGGAAAATGAAAGATAAAATAATAACAGAAGATGACGGACTGATTGCACACAACTATCCTGTTAAACCCGCAAAACATGTCAAACAAATCAATATACTTGAGTTGAACGAGAACGATACCGTGCGTATTCTGCAAGGGCCGTTCACCACCAACCGAACCAAACAATACTCCCCACTCACCGGATATGTAAAGCTGCAGCGTACAATGCAGTATCAGCAAACATCCCTGGTGCCTCACCTTGAGGAATTACAACTTACTCAAACACTGTCATTCATTGAGCCCCTGCCTGAACCTGTTCTACCGGCGGTAGCGACGATTGAAAATAACCGCCCGACTCAACAAAACCAGAAGCCGGTCCTGACGGTTACAGAGCGCACCAATCAAATACAGCACGAAACATTTTATGAATCCGACAGTTTATACCTCACATTATACGATAATGGAGAAGTGGATGGCGATAGTGTAAGCGTGTATATGAACGGTGTGCAGTTGTTGCATAAAGTAAGATTGAGTACCACACCCGTTACACTCACGGTGTCAACCCAACAGGCATCCACCATACTACTGGTTATGTATGCAGAAAGTTTAGGAACCATTCCGCCCAATACAGGATTATTGATTGTGCGGGATAAAGGCAAAGTGCATGAAATCAGATTCAGCAGCAATTTAACTGAAAATGCGGCAATCGTTTTTAAACGAAAAAACAACTAACCCCATGGAAGAGAATCAACACAGGCTTACACAATTTTCACAAGGTGCCGGATGCGGTTGTAAAATAGATGCTACCGTTTTAAAATCAATTATTGGGGAAAGCACTCACGGTAATGCATGGCCGAATTTACTTGTAGGCAATCATACCAACGATGATGCCGCCGCAATGCTTATGCATAACGGAAAAGTGATACTTTCTACAACCGATTTTTTTACACCCGTAGTAGATAATCCGGAACATTACGGGCGAATAGCTGCCGCCAATGCCATGAGCGATGTATATGCAATGGGCGGAAAACCCCTGATGGCATTAGCTATATTGGGTTGGCCGGTGGATGTACTCCCCACCTCCATGGCAGCGCGTGTACTGGATGGCGCCCGGGCAATTTGTACCGAAGCCGGAATACCATTAGCCGGCGGACATAGTGTGCATACTAAAGAACCATTGTTTGGGTTGTCGGTTACCGGAGAAACAGATGAAGCCCATTTAAAAAGAAATAATACGGCACAACCCGGCAATATCATTTACACCACCAAGCCCATCGGCACCGGTGTACTTTGTACGGCACTAAAACGCGGACAACTCGAAGAAGCATACTACCATACGCTGGTACAGCAAATGGAAACATTGAATTCCATTGGCTCATCACTGGCCGCTATCTCCGGTGTTACATCCATGACAGATATTACCGGATTTGGATTGATCGGGCATTTGCTTGAAATGATGGAAAGCGCCTCTGTATTTGCTTCCGTGGAGTATCACCAAATTCCGGTGATGCCCGGTGTACTTCATTCTATCGGACAAAAGATGATTCCCGACGCAACCTACCGCAATTGGAACAGCTACAATGCACATATTCATTTTGAACCGGGTGTAGATGTGATGCAGGCGTTTAACCTACTGCCCGATCCGCAAACCAACGGCGGGTTGTTGTTTACCTGCAAACCCGAGGCAACAGATGAAGTAGAGGCACTTTTCAACAAAGACCTTACTCAGCGGTTGTATCCAATAGGTACCGTGGAAGCCTCCGGTAACAAACGGATTCGCGTTCTGCCGTAAATTTTAAAGATTATCCTTAATTTTCAGGGCTGCATGAGATTGTTGTTTATAGCCATATCTGTATTTTTTGTTTTTGTATGTAATAACGGTATCGCACAAACGAATAATGAATTTGTGCAGATTGGGGTGAACAATGGCCTGTCTCAAAATTCAGTGCACGATATCTTTCAGGATAAGAAAGGTTTTTTATGGATTGCCACCGCCGACGGATTCAACCGATATGATGGTATCCGTTTTAAAGTGTATAAACACCGTTATGGCGATACGTCCTCTACCAACATTCCGGCCGATTATATTCAGTCGGGCATTCAGGAAGATCAGCACGAGAATTTGTGGTTGATTGCAGGAGATCACCTGGTACAGTTCAACAAAAAAAATAACCGCTTTTATATTGTGTATAACCTACGCAGTAACCCATTGTTTACCTTCAGTACCAACCAGTGTTTTCTAATACCTGTGGGAGAAGAAATGTGGGTGTTCGGCAATGGCCATACCATTTTGAAAATACATATCCTCAGTAAAAAAGCACAGCTTATGAAACTTCCGGAGGGCGTGCGGGAGGTGTTTAAAGAAGGCAATGGAAGCCGGCTTTTTGTGAATACGCCCGAAGGTTGCAGCGAACTGATTCCTCAAACCATGCAGCTGAAACCCACCGGTATTAAAGATTCTGTGAATTCAATATCCGGCATGGGTGATTACGGCCTCGCATATATCAGCCATCAAACCATTAAACTCTACCATACCCCTACACGTACTACCCGGGAATTAAAAACAAGGTATGATAAAACGGTGGCAAAGGATGCGCAGTTGGTTAGCATCACCTCGTGGAATAATAATTTGTTGTTTGTGGTGGTATCCGGTAAAGGATTACTGAAGTATGATTTAAAACAAGATAAAACGTCATTCTTCAGCAGTATTCCGGGCGATCCCGGCAGTTTATCCATTAACTACATCCGTAGAATATTTATTGACCGTTCTGATAATTTATGGCTGGCAACAGAAGGAGGTGGACTTAGCAAGATGGATTTAAAACATCGTAAGTTCAACAGCTATCCTGTGGGGGTGTTCAATATGCAGAACCCGGCCAACCTTATGATTAAAAGTATTTTTGCTCAAGGCAGTACCATTTATGCCGGCACCTTTGCCAAGGGTTTATACATGATTGATACGGTAACCCTGGAGGCACGCATCAAAGAGTACCCAAGGAACGGAAGTTCGAACGGTACCGGGCCTATCACCGTTTTATATCAGGATACACGCAAAAGGTTGTGGATGAATACTGGTAACGTTATCGGTTACACGAATATGCAAACCGGACACTGGATAGCCAGCGATACATTACCGGACTCCAATGATAATGTGTACAGCATCTATGAAGTGGCCCCGGATACATTCATGATTGGTTGCCTCAAACGGGTATACCGTATGGTGGTGCTCCCCGGAGGTCAGGTAAAGGTAGATGATGCCCGGGTGTATCAGCATAAAAGTATTCAGGGTTTGATTCAGTCTATTGTACCCAATGGCAAAGGAGAATGGTATATCGGTATTGTAGAAGATGGTTTCCGCCGGTGCAAGATTACAGGCAATACACTGGAGATTACCGATAGTGGTATGATGAAAACAGGTGTGCGCCATTTTTATCCGGATGCCGCCAACGGATGGGTTTGGATTGCATCCGACAA
This sequence comes from Ferruginibacter sp., assembly GCA_019638635.1. GTDB lineage: Bacteria > Bacteroidota > Bacteroidia > Chitinophagales > Chitinophagaceae > Ferruginibacter. Next base: position 83,225 of record JAHBTM010000001.1, read on the forward strand.
CGGCCTGATTGCCTATGATGAAAGCAAACGTAAATTCATTTTATTGGACGAATCAGACGGACTAAGTAACAGTCATGTATATGCGATTTTACCGGAAAGCAATCATGCTATTTGGATTAGCACCAACAAAGGAATCAACCGCATCGAGTTTGAAAAGCATCCGAAAAATATGTTGGCCATCCGTTCGGTACAGGTGTTTACTCAAAAAAACGGACTGCAATCCAATGAATTTAATTCAGGCGCCTGGTTTGCCTATAACCGCTCACAAATGATTTTTGGAGGAGTAACCGGTATCAACTGGTTCAATACGCAGCAAATTATTTCGAATCATCATACGCCCGAGGTGGTTTTAACCGGAGTTAAGGTGAATGAACAACCGATTCAGAGCGACACAGCCGTGCAGTATTTAACCTCCCTCCGGCTTCCGCATCAACAAAATGCCCTATCCGTTTCTTTTGCCGCATTGGAGTTCACCAACCCTGAGGTGAACCAATATGCATACCGCATGGTGGGTGCCGATGATGACTGGGTACAAGGGAGCCATGAAGTTCGCTACGCAGGCTTGTCTCCCGGCACCTATCGCTTGTGGGTAAAAGCATCGAACAACGATGGTGTTTGGGGTGAACCGAAACAACTACTCAAAATAATCATTGAACCACCGTTCTGGCTAACGTGGTGGTTTAAATTGGGTGCTGTTATATCCATACTATCACTAACGGCTATGGGTGTACGATATATTATCCGAAAGCGCGTACGGGAAAAAATGCGGGCAATGGAAATGCAACAGGCACTGAACGAAGAAAGATTGAGAATATCACGAGATATGCATGATGAAATGGGAACCGGCCTTACCAAAATCTCTTTACTCAGTGAAGTGGCCCGTCAGTCAGGGAATGTGGCCGCCGGTGAAAAAACATTGGGTATGCTGCAGGATATTACCGGAACGGCTAGGGGGCTCACACAAAAGATGGGAGAAATTATCTGGATGCTGAATCCTGTGAACGATACACTCGACAGCCTGGCGGCTTATTTGAAAGAATATGTGTTTCTCACTACCGACGGGCTTCATCTCGATGTGATGACCGATTTCCCGGAACAAATCCCCTCGGTTAAACTCAGCCATGAAAAACGCCGCCAGCTATTGCTGGTTACCCGCGAAGCGTTGCACAATGCTTTGAAGCATAGCAAGGCTACCCAGCTTACGTTTGCAATGGATGTACAACCCAACGGATTTCAATTCCTCATCAGTGATAACGGTACCGGTTTTGAATCCACAGAAAAAAAACCAGTGAATGGAAAACACAACGGGTTAAAAAACATGCAATGGCGCATGCATCAGATCAATGGTTTCTTCACCGTTGAATCGGAAACAAATAAAGGCACCACCATTATATACGGTTTGCAAAACGATTAACGCTACAACACCAGGTGCTCTTTCTTACGTACTTTGTCAATCGGAATTTCGGTAACCAGTTGCACGCCACTGATGTTTTTCAGCGCATGCACCAGTTCGCTGGCATCTTCATCATATTCAAAGTCGCCTTTCATCAGCCAAATAAAATCAATATGCTTGTAGTCGGGCAGTAGCGGCTCTCCTTTATTCTGATTGTGGTAAATGAGATGCTGCAACGCATAGCCGGGCATGTTATATTCAAAAACAGAAAAGAAGAAGTCCATGGCCTTTTGTTTTTTCTGCACACTCTTCTTCTTCAGCAACTGGATGGTGGCTTCCGGTATAGCCCTGAAGCGATATCCCAGTAATGCGTTCACATGCCAGATAAAGTAATAATCATTCAGGGGTGCAACCACCCCCAGCATTTTGGCGTCCTCAAAAAAACGGTTGGTGGAATCATCCCAATCCAGTGTAACCAGTTTTTTCATGGCGTTTGTTTAGAATGTGAGAGGTAACAACACATTGTCTTCTCCGCGTTTCACCTGAATGGTGATGGTTTCTCCTTTGTTGAATTTGTTCAATGCCTGCATGTAAGATGAAACATCACTGATGGTGTGATCGCCCATTTTCTGCAATATATCCCCGCGCTGCACGCCGGCTTTAGATGCCGGACGACCGTCGGTTACACCATCTACATACACGCCCTTTCCCGTGAAGGTATAATCAATCAGAATGCCCATGGTTACTTTAAAACTCGTGCGCCCCATTTCTGGTTCTTTGGTTTTCAGAAACGACAACTTGCCGTAGGATTCCGTTTTACCAATCAGGTTATAGATGTAACGTACAATTTCAGAAGTGCCGAAGTAGCTTATTTTGTCGACATCATCTGAGGGTTTGTGGTAATCGAAGTGCGTACCGGTGAAAAAGAAAAGTACCGGAATGTCTTTTTTATAGAATGAAGTGTGATCACTGGGTCCGCTGCCCGAACTGTCAATTTTCAAATCGAACAAGCAGTTTTCTTTTTTTATCAACTCGCCCCAAACCGGTGAAGTTCCAAAACCGCCAATGGTCAGCTTACGGGCACTGTCTGCAGCGCGTCCCACCATATCCATATTAATCATGTAATTGATATTGCGGGTACCGCTGTAATTTTCTACAAAATGCCTGGAGCCGTACAAACCCAGTTCTTCACCGGAAAAGGCCACAAATAAATAGTTGTTTTTCTTGAAAGCAGATTTGCGCAGCATACGTGATAACTCCAGCATTGCCGCGGTACCACTGGCGTTGTCATCTGCCCCATTATGAATCATAGGAATTGAACCGGTGTACATAGAGTTTTTATCTTCACCGTATCCAAGATGATCGTAATGTGCCCCTAAAACAATCGTGTATTCGGCACCGTTATCTATGTATCCTACTACGTTATGCCCTGTACGTGTTAACGTGTTGAATTGAAGTTTTACCTGTACAGGTGTTTGTTCAGGGATAATGCTGTGTTTGCGCATGGCATCCGGATGCAGGTAGATAACGGGAACAGACAGTGGCGTGATGCGGCTCTTGGCATCCCAGGCCAGCTCATCCGAAATCAATCCGGAATTATAAACAATCAAAGGCTTACCGGCGTCTTCTGCCCGGGCACCCGCCTTTCGCACTTCTTCTATGATTAACAAGTGAGGATTGTCTTTCAGCTGTGTCGCAAAGGTTTTCGTATCAAACCAAACGGCTTGTCCATTAAAAGTTCCGTTCCCGGATACCGTCAGCGGAAAGTAATCGGTATGGGCTTGCAAAACAATTCCGTTTATGCTGATGGATGAGGAAGCGTCTATGCTTCTGCCATCGTGTACGGTGAAAGGCTGAAGGTATTGATTGGTTCCTGCGGGAGCAATCTTATGTTTTTTGAATTGTGCAGAAATATACTTCGCCGCAAGCATCTCTCCTTTTGTGCCCGTTCTTCTTCCTTCCAGCTTATCATCTGCCAGATAACCGATATGCTTTTTCAATTGCTTGATCACTACAGGCTGGTTGAACACATCCTGCGCGGTGGCCGTTTGTGCAATTAAAACCCAGAATACAATAACCGATTTGAATATTTTTTTAGACATGGCGCAAAGTTACTAAACACAAGCTGTGCGCAGTTACTAAATACGTAAAAAGCTGTTTCCAATATCGTAAATGATTAGTGGATGGTTTCAAGTAATTTTGCCCCTTACTTCATATAGCGTATAATTTGAATGCTACCATACATATAGCCCTTGTGGGAAATCCGAATAGCGGTAAGAGTTCATTGTTCAATGCGCTTACAGGGTTGAACCAAAAAGTAGGCAACTTTCCGGGCGTTACGGTAGATAAAAAAACCGGCAACACTTCGATATCATCCCAACTGCAGGCGTCTATCATGGATTTACCGGGCACCTACAGCCTGTATCCTAAACGGCAGGATGAATGGGTGGCTTATACGGTGTTAATGGACAGAACCGAACAGCGACCCGACATGGTGGTGTTGGTAGCCGATGCCAGTAACCTGAAACGCAATCTGTTGTTCTGTTCACAGATTATCGACTTGAAGATTCCTTTGGTAGTGGCACTTACCATGACCGATCTGGCGCGTAAGAACGGAACACAAATCGATATTCCGGGTTTGGAAAGAGAACTCGGTGTGCCGATTGTTCCGGTGAATCCGAGAAAAAATAAAGGTATTCCAGAACTGAAGAAGTCGATTGAACGCATGGCATCCGGTTTGCAATCTTTTACACCCCGCGATTTTATTGACCATGCAGCAGACAATGCGGATACTGTGCAACAAGTGCGTTCACTGATACCCGGCATTAGCGATTATACGGCTATCCATTATCTTATTCACCCCGAAACATTAGAAACCACACCGGAGCTGAAAAAACAAGTGGGTGAGATAGCCGAGAAGAATCATTTCAATCCTACTAAAACGCAGGCATCGGAGATTATGTCGCGCTATAACCGCATCAGCGCCATCATGCATCAAACCGTGGTGGAAGCCGATCCGTTGCAGAAATCATTGTTCAATGAAAAGCTGGATAAGATTCTTCTGCACCGAACCTGGGGATATGTGATTTTACTGGGTGTGTTGTTTCTGCTGTTCCAGAGTGTGTTCTGGATATCCACCTATCCGATGGATGCTATAGAATGGAGTTTTGGGGCGTTATCATCCTGGTTGTCGGGCTGGCTACCGGATAATGCGTTCACCGATCTCTTCATCAATGGTATTGTGGCCGGATTAAGTGGCATCCTGGTTTTTGTGCCGCAGATTATGATATTGTTTGGTTTAATCACCTTACTGGAAGATACAGGTTATATGGCGCGCATCAGCTTTCTAACGGATAAGCTTATGCGAAAAGTAGGATTAAACGGAAAGAGCGTCATGCCCATGATCAGTGGTTTCGCCTGTGCCGTACCGGCAGTTATGAGCGCCCGAAGTATTGAAAACAAAAGAGAACGCCTGCTAACCATCATGATTACTCCCCTCATGAGTTGCAGCGCACGCCTGCCTGTGTATACGATTTTGATAGCACTCGTCATTCCTCAAAAACTGGTATGGGGGTTTTTAAGTTTACAGGGTTTGGTGATGATGGGTTTGTATTTGCTGGGAACTGTGATGGCCATGATTGTAGCCTGGGTGATGAAAATGTTCATCCGCAGTACAGAGAAAAGTTATTTCATTCTGGAACTTCCCACCTACCGCGAACCGCGCTGGAACAATGTGGTGGTTACTATGATAAACAAGGCCGGGATTTTTGTAATGGAAGCCGGTAAAATTATTATGGTGATCAGTGTGCTGTTGTGGGCGATGAGCACCTACGGTCCCAAAGATAAAATGCATGCCATAACAGAGCACTACGATGCTATGATACAGACTCAACCTGAACAGGAAGCGGAATGGCAATTGCAGAAACGTTCCGCATTGCTTGAACAGTCGTACGCGGGTATGCTGGGCAGAAGTATTGAGCCCGCTATTGAGCCACTCGGATACGACTGGAAGATTGGCATTGCACTGATTACTTCTTTTGCGGCACGTGAAGTGTTTGTGGGAACCATGGCCACCCTGTATAGTGTAGGCGAGGATGCAGATGAAAACGATGCCACCCTCCGTGAAAAAATGCAGGCTGCTGTAAGAGCGGATGGTACTAAAGTGTACACCCTGGCCACCGGTTTATCCCTGATGGTTTTTTATGTACTGGCCATGCAGTGCATGAGTACGATTGCAGTAGTGAAAAGAGAAACCCGCAGTTGGAAATGGGCGTTGATTCAGGTTGCCTACATGACCATACTAGCCTATTGTATGAGTTGGCTGGTGTATCAGTTGTTTAAATAATCCGGCGCCACAACGGCAGGATAATTACCACTCCACATATCTTCTAACGTGGTTGAGTACACGAGGATATAGTTTCCGATATAACTCCTGTAAAACTTCTTCTCTCCGCATGGTTTGCGCATTGCGGTTGTTGATAATGTTCCAGTCGGCCTGACTCAACGCGCGGCTGTCGCCGGTATATGAACCCGTTTCATCTTGCCAGCGGTAGGTTTCCTGAAACGAACTGAAATTAACTGATTTCCGGTTGATAACATCACGGATATCCACTTCCATAATGGCACGTGCATTAAAACTTCTTTGTGTGATGTGAACCGTTGCATACACGGTTTGATACAGCGGCCTGCCGGATGTATCGGTTCCGTTTTCAATTTGTTTGCTCGATTGACGGGTGTAGGTACGCTGCTGAGGATACGGGATGTTAATGTCGCGCAACCGGAGGTTCACTTCCCAGTCAGGATACACATTGTCTCTACGCGCCTGCCAGTCGGTGTACATTTTAACCGGTTGATTATTGCGGGTTACATCGCGCACCAGTTGGTCCTGAAAATATTCATTGCTGTAATTGTATCCGTAACTGCCCCAGCCATTATTACTGAAATAGGAATCATCTCTGATTGGGCCTACCACCACCGCAACGGTTCCATTTTGAAAGGCCATTTCCATTTTAGCTTCTGCATCTTTATAACCCGACACATATCTTCCGGTGCGGTTAAAAGCATCATAGGCTTTTTTGGCGTTATCCCTTCGCGTTAGGTTGAGGTAATTCATGCCCGACTGATAATATGCTTCGGCAGCCTGCTCTTTCGTTTCCATTAACTGTGTGCTGTAACTCTCCGGGGTAATCAGTTTGAATGCTGCGGGCGTTGCTAAAATTTGTGTGTACGCTGATTGAAGTACATCATAACTTCTGATGATTTTATCAAATCGGTTTAAATCATTTGTTTTCTGATAACCCTCTATCATCGCTAACTGACGGGTTTTAATGCTGTTGTATAAAACAGGAACGGCCTCCAGCGCTTCCGGATGATCAGGTTCTTTGTCTAATTTTTTAATAGCATCTGTGAGTGCTTTCTCTTCGTTTTCTCTTTCCAGAAATCCCTTACTGGTTTTACAGGCAGAAAATAAAAAAGTGGCCATTGTGAGTAGTAGAAACATTTTTTTCATGCGATGTCCGTTGAATGATGAAACCATTTGTTCAAGAGTTGCGTTCACGCGTTCAAGATAGTATGTTTTTATAAACGCGCATACGCATTCTCTTAGAGCCTGTGCAGTGTCTTAGTTAAATGACCGCTGTGTGAAATCCGTCTTAAAATGTATTCCAACGATCAACCCTGCACAACCCAATCAATAGAACAGCCGGTCATCCCGATATATTACCGCCCAACCCAAACTTGCGCTCGCAGTACAATGGACGCCTATTCATAAATAATAGATAATCAACAAATTGCGCAATTATTTTTATTACAGCATTATAAGCTACCTTAAAATATATGGTATTATGTTTTGCATAGTACCAAAAGTGTTTTACTTTTGAATGGTCATTGAAGGTGAATAGTTACCAACAAGCTTTAAAAAAAAATCACATGAACATAGAAAATACTGCGAGCCAGATGCGTAAAGGAGTATTGGAGTTCTGTATCCTTTCTGTGATTAAACAGGGAGAAGCGTACCCTTCCGATATCATTGATAAAATGAAGGATGCCAATCTGAATATTTTGGAAGGAACATTGTACCCATTACTTACCCGCTTAAAGAATGCGGAATTGCTAACCTATCGCTGGGTAGAAAGTAGTAGTGGTCCGCCCCGAAAATATTTTAACCTAACCGAAAAAGGGGCATCGTTTTATAAAGAACTGGAAGCCACCTGGAACGAATTGGCTAACGCGGTTGAAAAACTCACCAAATAACAACTTCAAATTTTTAAGCAAAGCAAGTATAGCGCACTTAAAACAAAACAGACAACAATGAAACAAGTTATCAATATCAATTTTCACGGCAGGGTGGTACCCATTGAAGTTTCTGCCTACGAGAAACTAAAAGCGTATACCGACAGCCTCGGTCGCCATTTTGGTAAAGAAGAAGGAGGTGAGGAGATCATCAACGACATTGAAGGCCGCATTGCCGAATTATTCCAGGAACGCCTGAAAGATGGTGCAACCTGTATTACCGAAGAGCATGTGGAAGCGGTTATTCAAAGTATGGGCCGCCCCGAAGAGTTTGACGAAGGCGCACCGGTGGATAGTGCAGAAGAAGAACAATCTCAATCCGGTGAACAAGCCAAAACGGCACCCTTTCATCAGGCGAAAAGATTATTCAGAGATGAGAACGATAAAGTGTTGGGTGGTGTGTGTAGTGGTATAGCCAATTACTTTGGAATAGATGTGGTGATAGTACGTGTGATTTTTGTACTGCTGTTTTTAACCGGTATCGGTGTATTGCCTTATATTATTTTATGGATTGCTGTTCCCAGCTCAGCCACTACACAAATTGGAGGTGTGAAGAAGAAGTTCTATCGCGATCCGGATGATAAAATCATCGGTGGTGTGTGCAGTGGCATCGGTCATTACTTCAATATCAACCCATGGATTCCCCGTACATTGTTCCTCATTCCGTTTTTATCCTTTGTATTTAAATGGTCGAGTTGGGGCGCATTCGATTTTCCCAACTTTATACAATTTACTTTTAGTCCGGGTGCCCTTTTATTCTACATTATTTTGTGGATGGTAATGCCTGAAGCCAATTCTACTACAGAAAAACTGGAGATGAAAGGTGAAAAGGTGGATTTAAATTCAATAAAGAATTCTGTAATCACTGAACTGAAAGGTGTACAGGGCCGGGCAGAAAAACTGGCTAAAGAAGCTCAAAACCTGGCAACCGATAAGGGTAAACAAGTGGGTGCCGAGGCTACGTCTGCCGCAAAAAGAGGCAGCCGTTCACTGGGCGATATCATTCTTTTCCTCGTAAAAGTGTTTGTGTATTTCATTTTAGCTATCGTAGTCATTTCACTGTTGATTGCGCTGTTCGCCACCGGCATTGCCGCTATTGGTTTATTTCCACTTAAAAACCTCATCCTTGAAGGCTCCTGGCAAAACCTCTATGCTTGGGGCACGCTGATCTTCTTCATTATGGTTCCGGTGGTGGGTATCATAACCTGGATTATCCGCCGACTAACTAAAGCACGCAGGGGCAGCAACATCATGCGTTTTGCATTTTCCGGATTGTGGATATTGGGATGGGTTTGTTTGATGATGATGCTCTCTTCCCTGAGCAGAGAGTTTAGGAAATACAATACGCCGGCTGAAATAGATATACCACTTACACAGCCTACGGTAAACAAACTGGAAATCACCAGCATCGCTCCGGGAACCACTTATTTAAAGAATAAAAGCTGGTTGCGTTTAGAACCCTTTGGTACGCGCTTCGATGATACCATTATGGTGAGGAACATCCACGTAAACATTGTTCGTTCTCCGAATGATTCATTCCGCGTTACCATGATGAAGTTTGCATCGGGAAGAACGTATAGCAAAGCGGAAAGGAAAGCGCAAATGATTCACTTCAATGCATTCCAGAACGATACCGCTTTTGTGATTGACAACGGAATTCCTATCACAGCGAAAGAAAAATTCAGAAATCAGCGTGTAATCATTACCGTATATGTTCCGGTAGGAAAGCAGGTGCGTGTTGACCGAAGTGCATACTCCGACAGAATGATAGAAATTGAGGGCCCTGCTACTGAAGAGCTGGAAATGGAATTCGAAGGTGTTGAAAGTGGATGGCGCCCGGATACCGATTATATTATGCAACAAGACGGATTGTACCACACCGATGGCACGCCGGCACGCAGCTGGATGGAAAGCAAAAAAGAAAAGGGTAACATGAAGGTGGATGTGAATGAACAAGGATTAAGAATTGAACTGGAAGAAGGACGCTACCGATATGAACCTACTGCTCCTGCTCCTCCCGCTGTTCCCGACGAAATCAAACGAATAGAAGATTCCCTGCAAAAAGAAAAAGAAAGAATTGAAATGGAATTGAAAAAAGTAAAATCCACGGCATTAATAAATACCATTCCCACATATAACCCAATGTTGGTGTTGATGTAAGATGTTTCATTGGTTGTATGTACACGCAACCGGGCAGTCCGCCGTAAGGCGGGCTGTTTACATTTCAGCCGTTGCGCCATTATGTGACTCATTTGAATTACTTTTGCAGCCTAAATTTTAATGATGAAGACAACCCCATTCACCTCACGTCACATTGAGCTTGGAGCCAAAATGGCCGATTTTGCAGGCTTCCACATGCCCATTTCGTACACAGGAATTCAGGAGGAACATGCTGCCGTACGAAACAATGCCGGCGTGTTCGATGTGAGCCATATGGGAGAATTTATCATTAAGGGTCCCAATGCCCTCGATCTCATTCAACGCATCACCTCTAACGATGCATCAAAATTAACCAAAGGTAAAATTCAATATAGTTGCTTTACCAATGAACAGGGAGGTATCATTGACGACCTGCTCGTGTATTGCCTCGAAGACAATGAGGCATACATGCTGGTAGTGAACGCCGGAAACATTGACAAAGACTGGAAGTGGGTTGAAAAGAACAATACGCAACAGGCGGAGTTACATAATATATCGGATAAAACAGGGCTCCTGGCGGTGCAAGGGCCTAATGCTACCAAAATTGTTCAGTCACTCACGGAAATGGATATCCTGAATTTAAAATACTATACCTTCTTAAAGGGAACGTTTGCCGGTGTAGAAAATGTGCTAATCAGTGCTACCGGTTATACCGGCGCCGGAGGCGTAGAAATTTATTTTGAAGATACAGGCAATCATGCCGAAACCATCTGGAATGCACTATTTGAAGCAGGCAACCGCAGCGGATTAAAACCCATCGGTTTAGGCGCCCGCGATACGCTGCGTCTTGAAATGGGTTTCTGCCTCTATGGAAATGATATTGATGACACCACATCTCCACTGGAAGCAGGGTTGGGATGGATAACCAAATTCACCAAAAATTTTACAGCCCGTGACATACTGGAACAACAAAAAGCTGCCGGTGTTTCACGCAAACTGGTGGGCTTTGAAATGATAGGCAGGGGCATTGCCCGCCAGGGTTACGATATCACCGATGCGCAGGGAGCCGTGATAGGTAAAGTAACTTCAGGGACACAATCTCCCTCCTTATCCAAAGCCATTGGGATGGGATATGTTTCTACCGCCCATACCGCGCAGGGTAACCCCCTCTTTATTCAGATACGGAACCAGGCCATAGAAGCCAAGGTGGTAAAAGTGCCCTTTGAATAAATCACAACCCCTACGCATGAACGATAAGCAGTTACCTGAACTTTATACCTGCATTTCACCTGCGCTCTTGCATTTGTATGATGTAAGCAAAAGCATTGTGGTGATTATTGATGTGTTAAGAGCAACCTCTACCATCGCTGCCGCTATGCACAACGGTGCGAAGAATATTGTTCCGGTGGCCAGTGTGGCGGAATGTATTCGCATTGGTAAACAAATTGATGCCATCACTGCCGGTGAACGCGATGGTCGTGTGGCCGAAGGCCTACAATACGGAAACTCTCCTTTCGAATATCCGCGTACGTTTATTGAAAATAAAACACTGGTACTCACTACAACCAACGGTACACGACTCCTGCATATGGCTCTTGAAAAGGGAGCTAAAGAGATCATTACCGGTGCATTCAGCAACCTCGAAGCCGTTTGCCATTACATCATTCAAAAAAAGATGCCGGTAGTGCTGGCCTGTGCCGCATGGAAAGACAAACTGAATATTGAAGACACCCTGTTTGCCGGTGCCGTAATCAACCGGGTACGCGAACATTTTTCAATTCGGTGTGATGCATCTGCAATGGCATCCAACATGTATACGCTGGCCGAACCAAACCTGTACGAATTTATGAAGGAGAATAACGCCTCTCATTACCTGCGTTTAACCGGATTCGGACTGGAAAAAGACATTCGGCATTGCCTCACCGCCAATACAGCACCGGTGCTACCGGTTTACCAGCATGGAAGCCTCGTAAAATCCCACATTTAACGTCATTTTCTCCACATTTCTCTCTCATCGCTTTCTACCCTCAGTTATTTTCCTTTACTTTTGCAAATTGCTCTTTTCTGAACGGGAAAGGAAAAGCGCCACTAATACCCTAAACACAACAGATTGGCTTTACCACATATCATTAAGCACATATACAACAACGGTACCGATGAAGTAATCCGCAGAGGTAAAAAAATTCATGGATTGGGCTATGTTGAACTGATTGAACATGAAGCGTTGTTGTCTTCAATTACTTTTCGTGTTCGCGACGATTTGTACAATACGTACTACAAGGTGTATATCCAAAAGTATAACGATCCTAAACTGATTTCCATGCGGTGCGGTTGCCCGTATAACATAGGGGAAATATGCCGTCACGAAGTGGCTGCTTTGCTGAGGCTGCAGGACATGATTGATAAAAGACAACTGGGCTCTTCAGATATTGAATACGACCAGATGCACACGCAGGCGAAGATGAAAACCATCGACCTGAAAACCATTAAGGCATTAGCATCAGCTCCATTGTATGATCAGGCAGAAACGTTGTTGCGCACCCTATCAGCCAACATTACCCTGGCTGCCAATGAACGGGTAGAGGCTCAGTTAACTGTCAGTGGCGAGGTGTTTCATGTGGTGATTCAAAAAAACGATGAACGTTTCTTTGATACATCCTGCACCTGCGATGAAACAAAACATCCGTTATGTATTCATAAAACGGTATTGTTTATTCAATTGCTGAATGCGTATGGACCTCATTATTTTGATACCATCCGAAACTACGATAAAGAAAAAAATAAACTGCTCAGCTTGTATGGCTACAGCCTTGGGGATGATTTAACCGGAAAGTTTGAATTTATTTATAAAGATGGGAAGCCCTTTTTAAAAGTAACCGATCCGTCGGTTAAACGTATTCAGCCTGTGGCTGCCCCATCGGTGCCGGCACGCCCGGTTCAGGTACCCACGCCTGCGATGGCATTAGCTGAAGAGGCCGTTACAACCGATACCGATCTGAAAAAAATCGGCATCGTCTTCAATTTCAACGAATCCGGTTTTCCCGGTTTTGCAGTGTGCGCCGTGCAGGGAGAAGTCAATGAAGAAGGAACAGCCTATGTGAATAAGGCAGAGAAGATAGACCTGAACAAATATGTGAATACGGAAGTGTTTGATGAGGAGGATAAAATGCTCCTGCAGCAAATCAGAAAACTGCAGGACAATGAAATTAACAAATACCTCAACCGGAATTCACCTTTCAGTGGCATCTGGGAAAATATCATCCATACCGATGGAGAAGATTTACCGGATGAAACCAAAATGCTGATTATTGAATACCTCTATCCCAAACTCAAAAAGATATTTGATCATCCGAACAGAAACCTGTGCTTTATCCTGCCCAAAGGTAAAGCATTCAAAAGCGCAGAACTGCTTCCCGTAACATTGAGCAATATACCGGCATCTCTGTTATTCAGGGTAGCTTCAGTGAACAGCCACCTGGAACTGGTATGCCAGCAAAAGGTTAACGGTAACGCATACACTATAAATGAAGAGGGCGGTGATTCTCCGGCACTGGTAGTGCATCAGGACGAATTATTTCTGTGGTCGAAGCCCGAAGACGTATTGGAAGTAGAACGTTTCAGAAAGCGGGGTGCCACCCACCTGAATAAAGAGAACTGGGCAGCAACAATGAAGGATGTGATTATGCCGCTCACGCGTGAATACCAGGTAGAGTTTGATAAAAGCCTGATGCGCGAAGTGAAAAATATAGAACCGCGCATTCAGTTATTGCTTCAGGAGAAAGGAGATTACCTGTTGTTTCAACCCATTTTCATTTACAATGGTTTTGAAGTAAAACCCGGAGAAAAAGATACAATCATTCTTCCCGATGAAGATAAGATTCTGATGATCCGCAGAAACAAATTGGTTGAAGAACAATTCCTGCACACATTAAACGGGTTGCACTCCTTGTTTCAGGTTCAACCGGATGGAGGCATGGCTTTGAAAGGCCAGGAAGTGCTCCGCAACAACTGGTTCTTTTTATTCATGGATGCCATGAAGGAAAAGAAAATACCGGTATATGGTTTTGAGAGTTTGAAGAATTACCGTTTCAATACCGCTCGCCCGAGTACACATATTCACCTGAGCAGCGGAATGGATTGGTTTGATGCCAAGGTGGAAATTGCTTTTGGAGATCAGCGTATAGGCATTGCCGATATTAAACGCGCACTGGCATCTAAACAATCTTTTGTACAGTTAGGAGATGGTACGCTGGGTATTCTGCCCGATGAATGGCTGAAAAAATATGCCCTGCTGTTTAAAGTAGGCGAAGGACGAAACGATAAACTGCGTTTATCAAAATACCACATGAGTGTGATTGATGAACTGTATGAGAACCGCGATGAAGAAGAACTGAGTTTTGCATTGGATGAAAAGTTTGAAAGACTGCGGGCCTTCCGCCAGATACCGGAAGTGCAACCGCCCGATCACTTAAAACCGGTGTTGCGCCCGTATCAGGTATCCGGCTATCAATGGCTGCAATACCTCAATGAAGTAGGCTGGGGAGGCATCCTGGCCGATGATATGGGTTTGGGAAAAACGGTACAGGCCCTCACCATGCTGCATCAGTATAAAGAACAAATGGGTGGGCTGAAAGCCATTGTGGTATGCCCAACTACACTCATCTACAACTGGAAAAATGAAGTGAATAAATTCACGCCCGGGTTAACGTGTATCATCCACCACGGAAACACACGCAGCCGCGATGCTGAATTTTTGCAAAACCACCACATCATTGTAACCACCTATGGCACCTTGCGTAGTGATATCACCCTGTTACTAAAAATACATTTTGATTATGTGGTGCTCGATGAAAGTCAGGCTATTAAAAACCCATCATCCAAAGTAACCAAGGCCGCCTCATTGCTCAATGCCACCAATCGCCTGTGCATGAGTGGCACTCCGTTGCAGAACAATACTTTTGATGTTTATGCACAAATGAATTTCCTGAATCCCGGATTGCTGGGAAGTGTTGAATTTTTCAGAAATGAATTTGCCAACCCGATTGATAAGTTCGGTGAGCAGGAGCAAAAGGAGCATTTACGCAAACTGCTGTATCCGTTTATCCTGCGCCGTACTAAGGAACAGGTGGCCAAAGATCTTCCGGAAAAAACAGAAACCATTTTGTTCTGCGAAATGGAAAAAGAGCAACGCAAAATTTATGATGCGTACCGCAATACCTACCGGGATAAAATTATGGGAGTGATTGATCAGCAGGGCATTGATAAATCACAACTCACCATCCTGCAGGGATTGATGAAACTCCGGCAGATATGTGATAGCCCGGCCATTTTAAACGAAGAAGAAAAATTCCCGAACCACTCCATTAAACTGGATGAACTCACACGCGAACTCACCGAAAACATCAGCGATCATAAGGTGTTGATTTTTTCTCAGTTCCTCGGTATGCTGGGCTTAATCCGCGACCGGCTGAAAGAACAGGGTGTGGTGTTTGAATACCTCGATGGTTCAACGCCTTCAGCCGACCGGGAAAAGGCCATCCGTCATTTTCAGGATGACGAAACGGTACGTGTGTTTCTTATTTCACTGAAAGCGGGTGGTGTAGGGTTGAACCTTACGGCTGCCGACTATGTATATATTGTAGATCCCTGGTGGAACCCCGCAGTAGAACAACAGGCCATCGATCGTACCCATCGTATCGGGCAAACCAAGAACATCTTCGCCTACCGGATGATTTGTATTGATACGATTGAAGATAAAATCCTGCAACTCCAGGAACGCAAAAAAGCCCTTGCCAAAGAATTGATTACCGACGATTCCAGCTTTGTGAAAGCCCTCAGTAAGGCAGATGTGGAATACCTGTTCAGCTAAAAAAGAAAAATCCTCCGGCAAAAACACGGAGGATTCAATTCGGTTGGGTTACAGCGGGTTTTAAGATGCAATGAAGTTTTTCAGGCGCTGAAAGTCACGGTTATCATCCGTAAAAAACAGCCGGTTGAATGCATCTGCTACAGCTTTGAGCACATTGCCCAGCGAGTAGCTTTTGGGTTCATGTTTTCTCATATTCATTGGTTTTAGAGGGTACAACACAAACTTACAAACCGCTGAAAACCACGTCAAGCGAAATTTTGCGGAAAAACATATTCAGTAAATTCCGCAATTAATGGTCAATTATACAAGGCTGTTCCCTTGCGGCGCAAACGCGCTAACTTCTTATAGTGTTTAATTGGATACACGTCGGGGCTTTGACGCAATTTGTCGATAAAGCATTTAATGGCATAAAGCACCGGATGGTTAGGCGTTTTTTCTTCCAGATGTTTCATAATCATACTGTTTCAAAGGTTTAACGAATCGGATACTACAAAATTGCCCTTCCGGTTGTGGAAAGGTTGAGGATAAACTTACTGAAACTTTTTTGATTTCCAAATATGAATATGTTAAAAATGCACTTTACTTGCTGGTTTTCAGTAAAATGCAGCCATGGGCTTCCGCAACCGGTGGAGTGCAACAGTTTGTGGAAAACGTGGAAGGGAGATTGAGTTTAGTAGTTGATTTCCTGTTCCACCATTTCCGGCAGCGTGCGCCATTCATATTGCTGGTTGCGCAACTGAGGCTCAAACCCGGCCTCCCGGATGGCTTCCTGAATACTCCGGCTGGTAAAACGATGCGGGGCACCCGCGGCACTCACAACGTTTTCTTCAATCATAATACTACCGAAATCATTGGCACCGGCATGCAGGCACATTTGTGCAATCTGTTTGCCCACGGTGAGCCAGCTGGCCTGGATATTTAAGATATTGGGCAACATAATGCGGCTGAGGGCAATCATACGAATGTAATCTTCCGGTGTGGTCAGGTTCTGAACCCCGCGAATCCGCGCCAGCAGTGTATCTACATCCTGAAAGGTCCAGGGTATAAATGCCAGAAACCCTTTGGCCCCTTCAGGCTTCATGCTTTGTACCGTACGAATTTTAACCAGATGCTCAAACCGCTCCTCAATGGTTTCCACATGGCCGAACATCATGGTAGCCGAAGTTGTGATGTTGAGTTTGTGCGCCTCATGCATAATATCCAGCCACTCCTGCGCACCGCATTTTCCTTTGGAAATGAGCCGGCGTACACGGTCGGTTAATATCTCCGCACCCGCGCCCGGAAGGCTGTCCATTCCCGCGTCCTTCAACGCTTTCAACACCTCATGGTGCGTGCTTTTTTCCAACTTGGTGATATGCGCTACTTCGGGTGGGCCTAACGTATGCAGCTTTAATTCAGGATATAGTTTTTTCAGGGTACTGAATAAGTTGGTATAAAACGATAAACCAAGTTCGGGGTGATGTCCGCCCTGCAACAATAATTGATCTCCGCCGTAACGAAAGGTTTCCTCAATTTTTTGCTTGTATGTTTCAATGTCGGTGATGTAGGCTTCCTTGTGTCCGGGAATCCGGTAGAAATTGCAAAACTTACAATTGGCAATACACACATTGGTAGTGTTCACATTTCTATCTATCTGCCACGTTACTTTTCCATGAGGTACCTGCTCCTTACGCAGTTCATCCGCTACATACATCAATTCTGTTAACGGTGCATGATGATACAGATACACCCCTTCTTCCACGGATAACATTTCAAAATTCCGGGCACGAACCAACAAATCTCTTATTTGCATCATACATCACTTTAATGAACAAAATTAACACCATTGCGCCGTATTCATTCATTTCCTACAGAAAACAATGCATCCCACCGTAACATCGCTTCACCTAATTTTGCAGCATGATTGAATTTGACAAGTTTGAATTGAAAAACGGATTGAGGGTATTGGTGCATCCCGACAACAGCACACCCATGGCAGTGGTGGATGTGATTTACGATGTAGGCGCACGCGATGAGGATCCTGAAAAAACCGGTTTCGCCCACTTGTTTGAACACCTGATGTTTGGAGGCAGCCAGCACATCCCCGTGTATGATGAACCCTTGCAAATGGCCGGCGGCGAAAACAATGCATTTACTACCAATGACCTCACCAATTATTATTGTCAACTCCCCGCAGAAAATCTTGAAACAGCTTTCTGGCTGGAAAGCGACCGGATGCTCAGCCTGAAGTTCTCTAAAAAAAGTCTGGAAGTACAACGCAAGGTGGTGTGCGAAGAGTTTAAAGAACATTATATCAATAAACCGTATGGTGATGTTTGGCACATCATCCGTGAGATGGCGTATACAACCCATCCCTACCGCTGGATGACCATCGGCAAAAACCTGAAACATATTGAAGAGGCTACGCTCGATGATGTGAAAGCATTTTTTCGCAAACATTACAACCCTTCCAACGCTATATTGGTGGTGGCAGGCAATGTTACAACCGAACAAGTGCGCCGGCTTTCAGAAAAGTGGTTTGAATCTATTGAACCCGGAAACAAAGTGCAACACCTCATTCCCGATGAACCCGCACAATCAGCACCTAAAAGAAAAACAGTTTATGCCGATGTGCCATTGGATGCTTTTTACAAAGTATGGCACATTTATCCGCGCAGTGATCAGCGATATTATGTAACGGATTTAATCACCGAAATATTAAGTGGAGGCGGTTCTTCACGCTTGTTTCAACGTTTGGTGAAAGAGCAAAAATTGTTCAGCCAGATTGAATGTTATCACTTCGGTTCGCACGACCCCGGATTATTGGTGATTGAAGGAAAACTGGTGAAAGGCGTTTCTCCAGAAGAGGCTGAAAAAGCAGTGATGGAAGAAATCAGCTTCCTGAAAGAAAACGGCATCACCGAAGTGGAACTGGAAAAAGTGAAAAACAAAACCGAAAGCGCGATGGCTTTTGAAGACATGAGTCTGATGAACCGCGCGTCGAGTCTGGCCATGTACGAATTGTTGGGAGATGCCAATCTTATCAATACCGAACTGTTGAAATATCAGTCCGTAACACGCAACGATATTCTTTTAATCAGCAATGAAATCTTCAGGGAAGAAAACAGCAGCACCTTATATTATTTATCTAAACAGAAGTCCTGACCCATATGAACCGCACTGAAATGCCCCCCATCAAAGATGCTTTGCATTTTGATCTCCGGCTCAAACCCTACGATTATTATGAACTCCACAATGGTGTTCCCGTGTATGCCATTCATGCGGGTGCACAGGAAGTGCTGCAACTGGAACTCGTTTTTTATGCAGGAAACTTTTATGAGCCACAAAAAGGCGTTGCTGCTGCCACCAATTTTTTACTGAAGAACGGTACGCAACATCGCACTGCATTTCAAATCAACGAAGACTTTGAATACTATGGTGCCTATTGCAATCGGGCGTGTTACAACGAAACAGCAGTTATCTCCCTGCACACCTTAAGCAAACACACGGAGAAGTTGTTGCCGGTGCTGGAAGATATGATCAGCAACAGCACCATGCCCGAAGAAGAGCTGTTGATTTATAAACAAAATTCGATACAACGCCTCACTGTCAATCTGAAGAAATCGGAGTTTGTTGCAGACCGTCTCATCAACGGATATTTGTACGGAACGGCTCATCCGTACGGCATGTCTAGTATGCCGTTAGATATTGAAGCAATTTCTCTGGAAAAGATTCGTGCGTTTTATGAAAAGTATTACCAAACCGGACAATGTGCCATTTTTGTTGCAGGGCACCTTCCATCGAATCTGATGGAGTTACTGAATCGTTTTTTAGGTGGATTGAAATTATCGAAGCCCTCCTTTACAACACCGAACATTCAGCCATCACCGGCTGCAACAAAAAAATACCGAGTAGAGAATGATGCACAGGGTGTACAAGGTGCAATCCGTATCGCCACACCCTTCCCCAATCGCCATCATCCCGATTTTAAAAAGGTGATGGTACTGAACACCGTATTCGGAGGTTTTTTTGGATCCAGGCTGATGAGCAACATCCGCGAAGAAAAAGGCTACACCTATGGTATTTACAGCTATTTGCAGAATCATATCGCCACCACTGCGTGGATGATTAGTACAGAGGCCGGTAAAGATGTTTCGGAAGCGGCTATTGCAGAAGTGTACCACGAAATGTTGAAACTACAGTCGGAACCGGTGGAAGCAGAGGAACTGATGCTCGTTAAAAATTATATGCTGGGTTCTATCCTGGGCGATCTGGATGGACCCTTCCACATGATTAGCCGCTGGAAAAACATAATCCTCAATGGAGTGGATGCCTCATACTTTGATGAATCTATCCGGGTGATTAAATCCATCTCACCGGAAGAATTACAGCAACTCGCCGTTCAATATCTGCAACCCGAAAAGTTTTATGAGTTAGTGGTTGTGTAAGGAGATAAAATTTAGTACAAAAGGCTTTCAACCCTTGAATGCATAGCATCTCTTGATGCAAATCATTTTATCCTGTACCTTCACTGTACATAAAAGTACCGTCATGAATTTTCTGTTACGCATTCTCATCACCGCTGTGGTTGCCTATGTACTCACTCAAATTATGAAGGGAGTGCACATGGAAAATTTTTGGGCGGCTTTATTGTTTGCATTAGTGCTGGCAGTAGTGAACGGTTTCGTGCGGCCCATCTTAATCCTTTTTACCATACCCATTACACTGCTCACGATGGGCTTGTTCTTACTGGTTATCAATGCCCTGATGATTTTATTGGTTGATGCCCTGCTTGATCAGGTTACGGTAGACAACTTCTAGTGGGCATTGTTGTTCAGCATTACCTTATCTCTGGTGAGCGCATCGGTTCAATCCTGGATACAAAAGAGTGAGGACAAGGAATAAGGGCTTTCGTTCGAACCAGGCTGTATCCTTCTTTACGTACGCACTTTTCAACCCCATCCTGCGTGCAACGGCTTCCGGTTCTGCCGTTTCTTTTTTTATTTGCTTAATTAGTTTGAAATTCGCGCATGGAATTTTCAAGAGGTACTTTAACCAACCCCGAACTGGTAAACTTATACAAGGCCATTTTGTTGCCGCGTATGATTGAAGAAAAGATGCTGGTGCTGTTGCGCCAGGGAAAAATCAGTAAATGGTTCAGCGGTATTGGCCAGGAAGCTATTTCAGCAGGTGTAACCGCGGCATTACACTCGGATGAATGGATTATGCCTCTCCACCGGAACCTTGGTGTGTTTACCGGTAGAAAGATGCCACTGAGTAAATTGTTCATGCAATGGCAGGGCAATAAAGAAGGATACAGCAAAGGCCGCGAACGCAGCTTCCACTTCGGTTCACGTGAACACCATATCTGTGGGATGATTTCGCACCTGGGCCCGCAACTGGCTATTGCAGATGGAGTGGCATTAGCGCATAAGCTTCGCCGTGAGGATAAGGTATCACTTGCTTTTTCGGGCGATGGGGGTACCAGCGAAGGCGATTTTCATGAAGCACTGAACACCGCAGCAGTATGGGATTTACCGGTTATATTTATTGTGGAGAACAACGGGTACGGACTCAGCACACCGGTGAATGAACAGTATCGTTGCAAACATATTGTGGATAAGGCCCTGGGTTATGGCATGGAAGGGGTGCAAATTGATGGCAACAATATCCTAGCAGTGTATGATACCATCAAAGGTGTGAGAGAGTACTGCATAAAAAATCAGAAACCGTATTTAGTGGAATGCATGACTTTCAGAATGCGCGGACACGAAGAAGCCAGCGGAGTAAAGTATGTGCCACCTCATTTGTTTGAAGAATGGGAGAAAAAAGACCCGATTAAAAACTACGAACAATGGCTGATAGAAGAAGGTGTGATGACGCCCACAGAAGTAGAAGCCATACGCTCAGAAAACCGGCAGTATATTGAAAGCGAATTGAATACCGCTTATGCGGCCGGTGAAATTGTACCGGACACAGCTGAAGAATTAAGAGATGTGTATGCACCTACTAAACCCCTGGCACCCGTGAAAGAGCCGCTGAGTGAAGGTGCTCAAGGCACAGAGATGAAATTTATCGGGGCACTCAGTCAGGCTTTAGATATGTCATTGCAACAACATCCTAATCTGGTATTGATGGGACAAGACATTGCGGAATACGGAGGGGCGTTTAAAGTAACCGAAGGTTTTGTACAACGTTATAGTAAAGAGCGCATTCGAAATACACCGTTGTGTGAAAGTGCCATCGTAGGTGCAGCACTGGGGCTTAGCCTTGAAGGATATAAATCAGTTATGGAAATGCAGTTTGCAGATTTTGTAACGGTAGGGTTTAACCAAATTGTAAATAATCTGGCAAAGATTCACTACCGGTGGGGGCAAAACGCAGATGTGGTGATACGCATGCCCACAGGTGGCGGCGTAGGTGCCGGTCCGTTTCACAGTCAAAGCAATGAAGCATGGTTTACGCATGTTCCCGGATTGAAAGTAGTATATCCCTCCACGCCTGCAGAAGCTAAAGGGTTAATGATAGCAGCCATCAACGATCCTAACCCGGTGATGTTTTTTGAACACAAAGGGTTGTATAGAAGTGTAAGCGGGCACGTGCCGGAATCGTACTACGAAATCGAAATCGGGAAAGCGCGCACCGCATTACAGGGAGACGATCTCACCATCATTACCTACGGCGCCGGTGTACATTGGGCACTGGAATATGCAAGGAAACATCGTGATGTTTCTATTGAAATCCTCGATCTGCGCACGTTGCTGCCACTCGATTATACAGCCATTGAACAGGCCGTTCGCAAAACAGGAAAAGTATTGTTGTTGCACGAAGACACCTTAACCGGAGGCATCGGCGGAGAAATTGCTGCTTGGATTGCCGAACATTGTTTTTCGTATTTGGATGCACCGGTGTTGCGTTGCGCTAGCCTCGACACACCCATACCATTCAACATAGCACTGGAGAAAAACTTTATGGCGTACACCAGGCTCGATGCGTATGTACAGCGGTTGATGCAATATTAGATAGTAATAGATTTCTTTCCTGCTGCATTAGAACGATAGTATCTGTGAGTTAGCGTGAAATGGTTTTTCTTCTATGGTTTGCTGAACATGTGGAAGTAAAAAGCATTCTTCTTTAACCACAAAGTGCACAAAGTAACATGGAGTACACAATAATTTTCTCTGTGTACTTTGTGTACACTCCGTGTGCTTTGTGGTAAAAAACATTCACCACAAAGAGCACAATGAAAACCACTGAGTCTACAAAAATTACCTCTGCGCGCTTTGTAAAAACTCCGTGTGCTTTGTGGTAAAAAACATTCACCACAAAGAGCACAAAGAAAATATAAGTTACTTGTATTATTTTCTTAACATCGGCACCCAACGCTTATACGTCAAACACCTCCACACCCACTCTATTGGTCCGAATCGGAAAAAATACAACCAGAAATGGCTGAAAACAATTTGCAACACAAAATACACTATTCCGAAAAGTAACTGATACAAGTGCCCTAACTGTTGCGCATACCCTAAACCTACACCTAAAAAAATCAGGGCGCAACCCAAGCTTTGTAACATATAATTACTGAAGGCCATCTTACCCACGGGTTGCAGTACCCGAAGTATATGGTTGAAAATCTTTTGTTTCCACGCCAGGGCCAGGAGAGCCACATAACCCAATGCCATCGGAGCAACTGCAAAAGCATATACAATGGTTTGATACAAACCGGCCACTTCCAAATTTTCATACGCTCGGTTGCTTTTCATCTGATAGGCCAGCAACACATTCAGGGGCAACCCGATGATCAATCCTACAACAGCTATTTTTTTCAGCAGTGCGGTATTACTCAGCAACTGACGGTAGTTGTAATTTTTACCCAAGGCATAACCTATATAAAACATCCCCAGCACTTTAAAAATGCGACTTTCAAAATACAAGCCACCATAGCGAAAGAAAAACCCCGACACATTGATTTTCCATAATTGCATCCATGTTTTAGTTTGCTCAACCGGAGGGGCAGAGAAATCAATTTCAAACCGGGTGTCTAACCCTACTCCTGTTTTATATAGCCATTCATACGGCACACGAAAGGCCGGAATCCATTTCATCGCACTGTAATGAACAATCGGAAGCAAAATCAAAACACCTCCGGCAATGGCCAGTTTTTTGGGTGCTACATTTCTTACAGGATACAAGCATAACAAGGCTGTCAGGGCATAAAAAGCTACAATGTCACCAAACCAAAGCAGCACCAAATGCATCAATCCCAAGAAAAGCATACCCCACAACCGGCGAAACAGCATTCCTGTGTGCTGTAATCCGGAGTCTGTCATTTTCTGATATTGCAATGCAAATCCCCAACCAAACAACAAACTGAAAATGGAATAAAACTTTCCTTCGAAAAAAACTTTTTTCAAAAACGAAACCTCATCGTCCCAGGCATGATGGAAAGGTCCGCTGTTGTTCCCAAAATTGAGAGAGAGATAATTCAGGTTAGCAATAAAAATACCCAGAATGGCAAAACCCCTCAGGGCATCCATAAACACTTCCCTTTCATGAGGAGCCGGAAGAAGCGGGGTGGTTTGTTTCATTTGCCCGATTTATCAGGCAATATATTCATTCCTGAGGAGGATTTTTATTCAGCCGGTATAAATTTCAGGGAAATGGAATTCACACAATGACGCGTATTCTTATCCGTAAATCCTTCACCCAAAAATACGTGACCCAAATGCCCACCGCATTGATTGCATATAATTTCCGTGCGTTGCCCATCCGGATCAGGGATTCTTTTTACAGCACCCGGTATTTCTTCATCAAAACTTGGCCAGCCGCAATTGGAGTTGAATTTATCGTCAGACCGGTACAGTGGCGCATTACAACGCTTGCAGGTATACGTACCTTTGGCTTTATGGTTGTTGAAGGTTCCGGTGTAAGGGCGTTCTGTGCCTTTGTGCACAATCACCCATTCTTCTTCAGGTGTGAGCGGATTCCATTTCATAGCGGAAGGTTTAATAGTGTCTTTTGCGTCAGGACTAATCGGTGTTTTGTTTGCCCATTGGGGCTTGGTTAATCTGAGAAAACGCTGATACGCATACAAACTTTGTAAGATGTATGAATTGAAAAGCACCTCATCGGCCGCCCGTGTAAAAGATGCAGTAGGCCGGTACCATAATAAAAAAGAATCCAGCACAGGTCCTTGTAACTGGGTAATGCGCTGCACGTTTGTTTTACTGAAACGGTAACTTACATATTTTTCATCTTCCTGATCTAAAAGCCGCTGCTGGAACGCCTTTAGCCGTTTGGTACGCCTCACCCTGAAAACATTGATAATTTCGTTCAAATCCGCTCCCACGGCTCCGTCAGGTGAAACTGAGGTGGAAAGGCCCGGTCGTTCAAAATTGAACACATTGGCATAGGTTTCCCGGTTTTCAATAGAATCTTGCTGATAGCTTTTGGCGTACACTTTTACCTCATCTATAACTTTATACTTTGAAGGAACGCGAATTCCCAGTGATAGGTTGAACTGGAAGCGATCGGGTATTTCCGCGACAGCAAATTTCACGGTCGGTTTCCCCGCAAAAACGAAGGTGATGGAATCGTCCGGAAAAACAGGAATGGAATAACCTCCAATAGAATCGGTGAGGGTGTACGCTCCACGGGTGGTGGTTACCAACACATCAGCCACACCGTTTACACGGGTGTTATCGTACACGGTTCCACTTACAGTAAATTGTGCCAGGCTGCACAGCGGAACCAACAATATTGTAATGAGTATGAACAGTCTCATAACCGGCCGGTGCAATCTAAGTAACCCGTTCATTACTTTTTTGTATTTAACGCGTTTTTTGCGTTTTGCACTATCCGGGCAACCACTTCAGGATAATGTGTATGTTCCAGGGCATGGATTTTTTTAGCCAGTGTTTCCGGGGTTTCGCCGGGTGTAATGGCACAGGTTGCCTGAAAAATCGTTTCTCCATGATCATACTGTTCATCCACATAATGAATGGTTATTCCGCTTTCTGCGGCACCGGAGGCAATAACAGCCTCGTGTACACGATTTCCATACATACCCTTACCACCATGCAATGGCAGTAATGCCGGGTGCAGGTTAACCATTTTTCGGGGGAAGAGTTGAACCAGTGCGGGAGGAATTTTAAAGAGAAAGCCTGCCAGTATGAGCCAGTCGGTTCGCTTTTTAAACATCTTATTATGTACACCACTTTCCAGTGCTGCCCTGGTAAGGTGTAACACCGGGATGTCAAATTCATCGGCAATCTTGATGACGCCGGCATCGGGTTTATTACACACAATCATTGTTACGTGTGCCAGTTTGCTTCTTTCTTTATCGAGGTTGAAGTATTCTATCAGTTTGCGGGCATTGCTTCCGGCCCCTGAGGCAAACACTGCCAAACGTGCCGGCTCCGGAATTTTCGGCAAAAGGCCCATACGGGAAAGTATCTTTCGTTCATAGTGCCAGAAAAAACTGAATTGTCCGAACAAAAACCCGAAAAACAACAGCAACACCTGATAGCCAATCAGTAGCATACCTATTTTCAGTGACCACCAGGTGAATGAAAACTTTTCTACTGATAACCAACTGGTAATCTGTGCACTAATCCAGGCAGTGGTGGTTCCGGTGAAGCCAAAGGCTACCATCACCCAAAAAAAACGCCATCCTGAAATACCCCACTTCTTTTGCAGCTTGTCGAACATGATTTTTTACCGGTGTTGATGAACGCGGATGCAAAAATGCGGGCAAATATTTAAACCGTGGCTTTTTAGGCAATTTTACGGCTTACAAAAACATGACAATTGGAGCGAATCCTCCATGTAAATTGCTGAAAGTCAAGCCAGCTAACGAAAAAAAATTAACAAGATGTTGATATTTTATCATCAACCTGTCTTATGTTTGCACCTGAATTCGGAAATTTTCCACATTTTCACCTGACTGATATGAGTAGCTACAGAACATTCTTTAACAAATTTTTCGTTAGCATTCTCCTCGTTTTCTTTGTTGTTTCTACTGCATTTGCGCAAGACGGCGAGGCTCTTTTCAAAGCCAATTGTGCTTCTTGCCATAAGGTAGATGCTGATCTTGCAGGCCCTGCCTTAAAGGGTTGGAGAGACCGTGCACCGGAAGGTGACTGGATTTACAAATGGATTAAGAATCCATCTGCAATGATTGCTACGGATGCTTACGCCAAATCCATGTTTGAAAAGTGGAAGCCCACTGTAATGACTGCGTTTTCTCATTTAACCAATGAGGAAATTGATGCCATCATGAAGTATGTGGATGACTATGTACCACCAGTAGCTGCTACCCCTGTGGCGGGTGCGGTAGCTGGTGCTGCTGAAGGATCAGATAACACATTATTGTACGGAATCCTCACGTTGGTATTGGCTTTGGTGAGTTTCATCCTCTTGCAAATCAACAGCAACCTGCGTAAGCTGACAGATGAAAAAGAAGGAGTTATTCGGGGTGAGCCGGTTCCGTTCTATCGCAATAAAGCGTACATCATGACGGCTATCCTCGCACTCTTTGCGGTGGGTGGATATGTTACCATCAATGCAGCGATTGATTTGGGAAGAGAGAAAGGATACCAACCCCTGCAACCTATTTACTATTCTCATAAAGTGCATGCCGGCGTAAACCAAATCAGTTGCCTGTATTGCCACGGTGGTGCAGAGCAGGGTAAACATGCCAATATACCTTCCGTAAACGTGTGTATGAACTGCCACGTTGCGGTGAAAGAATACAAAGGAGACCCTATTATACGTGAAGATGGAAGAGAAGTAAATGGTACAGCAGAAATTAAAAAGCTGTATGCTTATGCGGGATGGAATCCGGATAAAGGAGAATATAATCCCGACAATAATGGCGATGGTTTACCGGATGGTTCCCGCCCAATCGAATGGGTGCGCATCCACAACCTGCCTGATCACGTATATTTTAACCACAGCCAACACGTAAAAGTGGGTAACGTTCAATGCCAAACCTGTCACGGAAACGTACAGGATATGGATGAAGTGTACCAGTTTGCTGACCTGAGCATGGGTTGGTGCGTGAATTGCCACCGCGAAACCAAGGTTGATTTCCTGAACAAGGAAACCGGCGAAGGCAACAGATTCTACGGCATTTATGAGAAGTTTCATAATGATTTAAAGAACAAAAAAATGGATAGTGTTACGGTAGAGCATATCGGTGGGTTAGACTGCCAGAAGTGCCACTACTAAACCTGTTCAGAGAGAAACTGCATTCATTTATTTATCACTAAATAACCCGCTTGGGTTTGGGGAATATGAGTCAAAAAAAATACTGGGGAAATTTCGGACAGCTCATCGAAACCGATGCGTCTAAAAAGGCTGCTGAAAATGAATTTCAGGAAGACCTCCTGCCGCTGGAAGATGTGAAGGAAGGTGGGTTGCTGGATGGAACTACCCCCCGTCGTGACTTTTTAAAATATCTCGGATTCAGCACCGCTGCTGCTGCATTGGCGGCCAGTTGCCAAACTCCTGTAAGGAAAGCCATTCCTTATGTGCAACGCCCCGATAATGTCATTCCCGGTGTAGCCGATTATTATGCATCTACCTACGTAAATGGTGGCGATGCTATCAGTGTAATCGTTAAACAGCGGGATGGCCGCCCGATTAAAATTGAAGGCAACGAATTGTCTTCTGTTACTTCAGGTGGAACCAACGCCCGTACACAGGCTGCCGTACTCGATTTGTACAATACCGCACGCCTGCGCCACCCGTTGCAAAAGAACGGGAACGATTTCAAGGAAGTGCCCACCTTCGATGCTATGGATAAAATGGTAGCACAGGCAATGGCTGCACAATCCGGTAAGCAGGTCGTGTTATTAACCTCAACGATTAACAGTCCTTCTACCCTTGAAGTAATCAATAACTTCCTGGCTAAATATCCCGGCAGCCGCCACGTACAATACGATGCGGTAAGCAACAGTGCTATGCTGCTGGCCAATGAAATGAGCTATGGTAAAAGGCACATCCCTTCCTACAATTTCGGAGCCGCCCGTACAATTGTGAGTTTAAGCGCGGATTTCCTAGGCTCCTGGCTGAACGGTGTGGAATATACGCGTCAGTACGCCGCCAGCCGGAAAGTAAGCAAGGACCGCATACAAATGAATCAACACATTCATTTTGAAAGCTTCATGAGCCTCACCGGTAGTAACGCCGATGACCGCTTTATGCATAAGCCTTCAGAAACCGGTGCCATCGCCCTGGCGTTGTTATCTAAGCTCGGGGGTGCAGTGAGTGCACCTAAACTAGATGCCGCACTGATGAAAGGGGTTGACCTCGCTGCACAGTCGCTCATGAACAACAAAGGAGCAGCACTCGTGGTTTCCGGCAGCAACGACGTACATGTACAACTGGTGGTGAATGCCATCAATGAGCTGATTGGTGCCAACGGAACCACCATCAACCACGGAGTTTCCCTTAACATACGTAAAGGCATAGACGCAGATATGCAAACCCTCGTGAACGACATGAATGCCGGTAACGTGGGCGCGCTGATGGTGTATGATTGCAATCCGGTGTACAGCTACTTCGATGGAAAGAAATTCGGCGACCTGATGGCCAAAGTGCCGGTTACCGTTTCTTTCAACGGTACCATGGATGAAACTACTGAACAATGTAAATACATAATCCCCTCACACCACTGGTTGGAAAGCTGGGGAGATGCAGAAGTGAAAACAGGCTATATCAGCATGATACAGCCATTGATACACCCGTTGTTTAAAACCCGTCCGTTCCAAACTTCACTTATGAAATGGTCGGGCGTTGCAAACAATGCCGGTCAGCCTGTTGCAGGAGACACCACTGCAATGGTTGCCGTAGCATCTACTTCCGTAACGGGGGATGAATACGAAACATTCTTCAAAAATTACTGGACAGGCAAACTGGGTGGTAAAGACAATTACAATAAAGCCCTGCAGGATGGAGTGGTAGAACCTGCTGAAGGTTTGTCCATCCCTGCTTCGTATACGGCTAACGGTTTGGCAGAAGCGCAAACAGGCATTGCCGCGATTAAAGGAGGTACCCTGGAAGTTGCTTTCTATGAAAATTCAAGCGTGGGCAATGGTAGCCAGGCCAATAATCCCTGGTTGCAGGAAATGCCTGACCCAATCACCAAAGTAACCTGGGACAACTACGCCATGGTTGGTCCTGAACTGGCTAAAACTTTGGTGAAGCTGGATGTACTGAAAAATCAGAAACAAGCCGATACATACGAAGTAACTCCCGAAAAACCGGTGATTAAACTCACGGTAAACAATCGTATGGTGGAATTACCGGTGATGATTACTCCGGGTGTACATCCTTCCACCATTGCCGTGGCTGTAGGGTACGGACGCCAGAGTGCCAATCCGGATCAAAGCATTGAACGCATCGGCCGCTCTGCTACCGGTGCCGGAAAAAATGTATATCCTTTGATGGGGTACAAAGACAATACCCTGCAAAATTTTGCCGTAGCAACCGCCGAAAAAATTTCGGGTACCTATGCCCTGGCACAAACCCAGGTGCACGGATTCACTGAAAATCGCCCGGTGATTTATGAAACCAGTTTATCTGATTTCAAAAAAGATCCTAAGCAACTGATGGCCAAAACCAAAGCGGAACTGGACATGCTGATTGCCAATGGCAGCAAGGATTTTGAAAAAGATGCCACCATTTACCCGTACCATGAAA
This sequence comes from Ferruginibacter sp., assembly GCA_019638635.1. Taxonomy (GTDB): domain Bacteria; phylum Bacteroidota; class Bacteroidia; order Chitinophagales; family Chitinophagaceae; genus Ferruginibacter. The sequence continues at coordinate 113,605 of JAHBTM010000001.1, forward strand.
AGCCGGGCATTAAGTGGGGTATGTCTATTGATTTGAACTCTTGTACCGGATGCAGCGCCTGTGTAGTGGCCTGTATTGCCGAGAATAATATCAGCGTGGTGGGTAAAACGGAAGTTGCCCGTTACCACGATATGCACTGGTTACGCATCGACCGTTATTTTACCGGTGATCCGAACAATCCGGATGTAGTATTCCAACCCATGATTTGCCAGCATTGCGATAATGCGCCATGTGAGAATGTGTGTCCGGTAGCCGCTACCAACCACAGCAGCGAAGGGTTGAACCAAATGGCATATAACCGTTGTATCGGAACCCGCTATTGCGCCAATAACTGTCCTTATAAAGTAAGACGTTTCAACTGGCTGGATTATAACGGAGCCGATAGCTTCCCGAATAACCAACAGCCGATGTTGGGTGGATACCTGGATGAAACCATTGTACAAATGAACGATGATTTAACCCGTATGGTGTTGAACCCGGATGTTACGGTTCGTTCAAGAGGTGTGATGGAGAAATGTTCTTTCTGCGTACAGCGTTTGCAGGAAGGAAAACTGAAAGCGAAAAAAGAGCAGGACCCATCCATGGTGCGTAACCTGAAAACAGCGTGTGCACAGGCTTGTCCGGCCAACGCCATTACTTTCGGAAACGTAAACGATCAGAAGAGCGATGTGTTTAAAATCAGAAATGAAGAACAGGTAGATCGTAACTTCTACGTGTTACAGCAGTTGCACACCCTGCCGAATGTGAACTATCTGGCCAAGTTGAAAAACACCGGAAGGCACATTGGGGTGGTTGAATCGCATGATGATCATCACTAGAACACGCGGTGCGGACACAACGTAAAAAATGTCCGGCAAAAAAAGGAACTAATTGAAGTGAGTATATAAACAGGCACGAAGCCTTGCGCCGGGTGTCAAAAGTTTAAAACAGACTATGTCATTACTGAAATACGAATCACAGCAACGGGAGCCCCTGGTAGATGGCAACAAAGATTATCACCAGGTAACGGAAGATATTATCAGTCCTATTGAGGCCAAACCCACGCGGCTCTGGTACATTGGTTTCTGGATCAGTGTAGCACTGCTTTTATTTGGTGTGTACAGTGTGTACCGGGATGTGGCGTATGGTACGGGCCAGTGGAACCTGAATAAAACCATCGGCTGGGGTTGGGATATTACCAACTTCGTATGGTGGGTAGGTATTGGTCACGCCGGTACGCTGATTTCCGCAATCCTTTTGTTATTCCGTCAGGGCTGGAGAACCGGTGTAAACCGTGCTGCGGAAGCCATGACCATCTTTGCGGTAATGTGTGCGGGGCAGTTCCCAATCTGGCATATGGGTAGGGTGTGGATGGCTTTCTTCGTAATGCCTTATCCCAATACCCGCGGTCCGCTCTGGGTGAACTTCAATTCCCCGCTGTTATGGGACGTATTCGCGATTTCAACGTATTTCACCGTATCGCTCCTGTTCTGGTACTCCGGGTTAATTCCGGATCTGGCTACCGTGAGAGACCGTGCCAAAACCAAGTTCCGTAAAATGATGTACGGTGTGGCTTCTTTTGGATGGACAGGTAGCACCAAACACTGGCAACGCCATGAATCTCTTTCACTGGTTCTGGCCGGTTTGAGCACGCCACTTGTATTATCCGTTCACACCATCGTATCGTTCGACTTCGCCACCTCCGTTATACCGGGTTGGCATACCACCATCTTCCCTCCTTACTTCGTTGCGGGTGCCATCTTCAGTGGATTTGCCATGGTACAAACCCTGTTGATTGTGGTACGTAAAGTGATGAACCTGCAGGATTACATCACCATAGGCCATATTGAAGCCATGAACAAGGTGATTGTGTTAACGGGTAGTATTGTGGGATGTGCCTATCTCACCGAATTGTTTATTGCGTGGTACGGACAAAACCCTTACGAATGGTATGCGTTCAAGGAAAACCGCGCCAACATATTCTCTCCATACGGATGGAGTTACTGGTTGATGATGTTCTGTAATGTGGTATCTCCACAGTTATTCTGGAGCCGCAAATTGCGCAGAAACATTGCGGTAACCTTCTTCATGAGTATCATCGTAAACATCGGGATGTGGTACGAGCGTTTTGTAATCATCGTTACCTCTATTTACCGTGATTTCTTACCGAGCAGCTGGAGTAACTACTACAGCCCTACGATTTGGGAAATCGGGTTTTACCTCGGTACGTTCGGATTGTTCTTTACATGCTTCTTCCTGTTTGCGAAATATATGCCGGTGATTGCCGTTGCTGAAATCAAATCTATCCTGAAAACCAGCGGCGAAAATTACAAGATGAAGATGACGGATATAGAAAAAGCAGACCCTGAAAAGTTCTATCAGGATGAAGTAGATCACGCGCATCATTAATGCAAAGGATCGGATTATAAAAAAGAGATTAAAGTTTTAAAAGGCAAAAGCTACAATTATGGCCGGAGGAATTAAAAAATTTGTTGTGGGAGCGTTCGACGATGAGAAAGTGCTCTTTCCCGCAGTGAAGAATGTACGCAAGGCAGGATATAAAATCCACGACGTGTACACCCCCTTTCCTGTGCACGGGCTCGATCATGCCATGGGGTTGAGAGAAACCAGTTTACATACAGCCGGTTTCTTCTACGCCATCACCGGAACGTGTACGGCATTGGGTTTCATGACCTGGATTTTTACCAAAGACTGGCCCATCAATGTGGGTGGTAAACCATTCTTTGCATTGCCGGCGTGGATTCCCATCACTTTCGAGTTAACTGTATTGTTCTCGGCAGTAGGGATGGTACTCACGTTTTGCTATCTCTGCCAACTGGCGCCGTTCGTAAAGAAGCATCATTTTCACCCGAGGGCTACGGATGATTTATTCATCATGGCCATTGAGTGTACCGATAAAACCAATCCGGCTGAAGTTCAATCGTTCCTTCAAAATGCAGGGGCAATGGAAATAAACGTACAGGAAGCAGAAACAGGATGGTGGTTAGGCAGGTACGATCGTGAACAAAAATTGTACAAAGAAGAAAAAGGCTATTAATCCAACGTGGTGTAACAGATACACCGCCATAAGTAAGAAAGGATGAAAAAAATAAAAGCAATCAGCATTATTTCTGCAGTCATCGGCGTAGGAACGCTGGTAGGTTGCGGCGGAAAGGAAAGTCCGGGCCGGGTGTATATGCCCGATATGGCTTACAGCAGAGCGTATGAAACGTATGCTTTGCAAGATTCCACCGTTATCACTACGGATGTAACTAAGCGCGGCGGTTCGGCTATTTACTACAATGCCAAGCCTGTTCGTGGAACCATCAAGCGGGGTGAACTGTTTCCTTATGATGTTCCAAATACACCGGAAGGGTATATCCAGAGTGCCGGGGTACAGAATCCGATTGCTGATATGAGTGTGATAGAGATGCCGGAAGCTAAAAGGCTGTACCAAATCAATTGCGCGGTGTGCCATGGAGATAAGGCCGATGGTCAGGGACCGCTGGCAACCTCCGGAAAAGTGGGCGGTATCGCCAACCTCACCCTGCCTATGTACACCGGTATGGCTGATGGAACGATGTTCCATTCGCTGACTTACGGCCGTGGACTGATGGGCAGTTATGCGTCACAGTTAGACAGGCGCCAGCGTTGGATGGTGATTAACTATTTGAGAACATTGCAACCGGCTCCAACAACAGCACCGGCCGCAGCGGCAACTGCCGATACAACTAAAAAAGGGTAATAAATCAAAATACATTATTTAGATGAACCATCAATTTGAATTACCGGGGAGTTATAAAAAGTGGACCTATGGTTTACTGGCAGTAGGATTGATTGCCGTGATATATGGGTTTATCATGTACCATCCGTTTGCTGACCCTCACCATGCACATGGCGACCACAAAGACAGTACACGTTTTTGGGCGGTGCTGCTGCAAAACAGCGTGTACTTTTTGCTAGTTGTGAACGCTGCTATGTTCTTCCTGTGTGTAACCACTATGGCTATGGGTGGATGGCAGATTGCCTTCCGCAGGGTTACAGAAGCCATTTCAAGCGCTGTTCCCATTATGGGATTGGTTACCCTGGTTATTTTAATGACCATTGTTTGGGGCGGACGATCAGACATCTACCATTGGTTAGATAAAGAACATGTTGCCCACGATCATATCCTGAAAGGTAAAGCCGGATTTCTCAACCCCGTGTTCTACTCTGTATTTTCTGTTGTAACCGTTGTGTTGTGGTGGCTGCTTGGAAAGAAAATGCGCTCCATGAGTCTGGAACACGACGAAGGCGAAACCAACCACGAAAAAAATAAGAAGTTCATCTGGAACAACACGGTATGGGCCTCACTGTTTACGGTAGTATTCGCACTTTCGGTTGCTTCAACGTTGCCGTGGTTGTGGTTGATGAGTATTGATGCACACTGGTATAGTACCATGTACTCCTGGTACACATTTGCCAGCACCTTTGTGGCCGGGATTGCCCTGATGGCTTTATATGTTATCTACCTGAAGAATAAGGGGCAACTGGAATTTGTAACCGAAGAACATTTACACGATTTAGGTAAGTTCATGTTTGCGTTCTCTGTATTCTGGACATATCTCTGGTTCTCTCAGTATATGTTGATCTGGTATAGCAACCAGCCCGAAGAAACCAAGTACTTTGTAGAAAGAATCGGAACCGCTGAAAAGGCCGGTCCCTACAAAGGCATCTTCTTCTTCAACCTGATTGTAAACTTCCTGGCGCCCTTGCTGATTTTGATGCGCCGCGGATCAAAACGTAACTGGACACTGATTACTTTCATGGCCGTATTAATCATTTTCGGACACTGGATAGATTTTTACCAAATGGTTATGCCCGGTACATTGAAAGATAAAGCACAGCTGATGCCATTTGAATTTGGTGTACCGTGCTTGTTCATCGGACTGATTATGTGGGCAACCGGCGGATACCTGAGCAAACATCCGCTCACGCCAAGAAACAACCCGTTCCTGAAAGAAAGTATGATTCATCATACATAATAATAAAGCAGATACGAACCCAGATAAAAGTAATTAACCCGGTGTAATGGTTTTTACGAACTTTGCCGGGGAGAGGAAAAAAAAATTATAAAATGAAAGATTTGTTTGTGGTAGCCATCGTTGTGATGTTTTTCCTGGTCGTTTTCCAAATCGCCAAGGCCAGCGAATACGTTAGCATCCTGAAAGGAGAAGAAAAAACCCGGAAGCAAAATAATAAGATCAATGGGTTCCTCATGCTGGTCTTTCTGGTGCTGGGCCTCATCGGCGCCTGGTGGTGCAACGAATTGTACTACGGTAAAACCCTCTTCCCTCAAGGCTCCGCATCCATAGAAGGAGAAGATATTGATACCATGTTGCTGGTTACTATTGCCATTTGTGGTGTAGTATTTATTATCACTCAGATATTATTGTTCTGGTTCTCTTACAAGTATCAGGAAAACGATAAAAGAAAAGCATACTTCTTCCCACACAATAATAAGCTGGAAGTCATCTGGACTACCATTCCGGCGATTACCTTAACCGTTTTGATTGTGTTTGGATTGAAGTTCTGGTTTAAAATCACGGGCGACCCTCCGCAAGATGCCCTTATGGT
>JAHBTM010000010.1 GCA_019638635.1 Ferruginibacter sp.
CGCAAATGAATCTGCACCAAACGTATTCATGGTATCCACCATCATGCCGCGGGCACCGCCTCCGCTAAAAGGTTTAACCAGTGCAGTGGGTATACCATCCACCCAGCGTGTATCCATTCCCGTTGCATTTACCAGTGTTTTGATACCTTCAATGATGATACCGAACGTGCCACTGGTGCGCAGCAAACTGATGGCTACCAACATCCCTACGAGGTATGGAATAATTTTTACCGCTGTTTCGAAACCGCCTTTGGCCCCGTCAACAAAAGCGGAAAATACATCCAGCTTTCGGTATGCGGCTACGCCGATGATCAACAGAAAAATCAACAAAATTAACCCGCTGCTCAACGCTCCGGAAAACACCGACACTTCATCGGAATGTAAGGATTTGATATACACTACCAGTAAGGCGATAAGGGCAGATATACCGGCAACCCAGCCGATGATAACGGGATGGGCTAAACGAATTTTTTGCTTGAAACTCACTATAAACAACGCGGCCATGGTTGCTGCAAAGGTGGCAATCATGCAGGGGATGAAAATATCCATGGGGTTCTCCGCCCCTGCCGCTGAACGCAGGGCGATGATGCTCACCGGTATGAGGGTTAATCCGGACGCATGCAAACACAGAAACATGATTTGTGGATTAGACGCCGTTGTTTTATTGGGATTAATTTCCTGCAAACTCTCCATGGCTTTGATGCCAAATGGCGTAGCGGCATTGTCGAGCCCCAGTAAATTGGCGGAAAAGTTCATCATCATGTGCCCCATCGACGGATGATTTTTTGGAATTTCCGGAAAGATGCGGGAGAAGAACGGACCGATAATGCGTGATAAAAAACGTATACCTCCTGCCCTTTCCGCAATACTCATCAACCCCATAAATAAAGCCATAAAACCAATCAATCGCAAGGAAAGCGTTACGGCAGTCTGACAGGTTTCAATAATCCCATCCGCCTGCTGTATGCTATATGTTTTAATGTTGCCCTCTTTGGTAAACACCGCTCCGTATTTCCCGTTTCTGGTGGCTATAGCCAAAGCTTGTGCTGAATCGGCCACCGCAGGTGTACTCTTTTGAATGACGAGGGTATCGCCCGATTTGCCGGCCACCATGGAATTGTACATGGTGGGTACATCAGAGGTGAAAGTCACCTGAATGGTAGCAACAGCGATTGCAATTAAAATAAAGGCAGACCAGATTTTACTTAATGCCATTGGCGGCGGATTCGAAGGTTTTAATATTGAAAGCCAAATTACAGTTTTTCATCGTAATGACTAAGGAACTTTTTGTTTGATTATTTGATTACGACTCAAGGTTAATATTCGGTATGCTATTGGTACTCTCCTATTTAAACTCCCTGAACTCAGGATTCTAATTTGAAAATTTTTAAACCGGCAATTTTTTATGATGGAATGTCCAACTTGTTGTGTTCTTAAAAAATGTCATACCCAATACAGGCAACTTTCTTGTTTTTAAACCTCATTTTAATACTTAGCCTTACCTTTGCGGCCTCGAAAGATTCCGGGAACGGATGATATCGTCATTTTTTTTAAATAGAAGCAGCTATTTTATGGCATTACAAGCAGGTATTGTTGGGTTACCCAATGTAGGAAAATCCACTCTTTTTAATGCGGTTAGCAACAGTGCAAAGGCGCAGGCCAGCAATTACAGATTCTGCACCATTGAACCGAATGTAGGATTGGTGAATGTGCCCGACCCCAGACTGAATAAGTTGGAAGAACTCGTTAAACCCAATCGTACCGTACCTACACAAATTGAAATTGTGGATATTGCCGGATTGGTAAGAGGGGCCAGTAAAGGTGAAGGTCTGGGTAATAAGTTTCTTGCCAACATCCGTGAAGTAGATGCCATCATTCATGTGATTCGTTGCTTTGAAGATGAAAATATACTTCGTGAAGAAGGTGCCATCAACCCGGTAAGCGATAAGGAAATTATTGAAACCGAACTCCAGTTAAAAGACCTGGAGAGTGTGGAGAAAAAAGCGCAACGCATGGAGAAAATGGTGAAGACCGGCGACGCTAAAATGAAATCGGAGTATGAAGTACTTAAAAGATGCCAGGAACACCTAAACAACGGAAAAAGTATCCGCTCACTGGGTTTAACGAAAGAAGAGAAATCGGCCATCGCTGATTTGTTTCTGCTGACCGATAAACCCATCTTATATGTGGCCAATGTGGATGAAGCATCCATGCATACGGGAAATAAGTATTCTGAAGCCCTGATGGAAGTGGCAAAGGCAGAAGGTGCGGAAGTCATCGTCATGACCAATGCCATTGAAGCTCAGATTGCTGAATTCGACAATCCGGAGGATAAGGCAATGTTCATGGAAGAATATAAAATGACAGAACCGGCACTCGACAGACTCATCCATTCAACGTATAAACTTTTGAACCTGCTCACCTATTTTACGGCAGGGGTGCAGGAAGTTCGGGCATGGACCATACAACATGGCTGGAAAGCGCCACAGGCTGCAAGCGTGATTCATACCGATTTTGAAAAAGGCTTTATTAAAGCTGAAGTGATTGCCTACAACGATTTTGTAAAATACGGCTCCGAAGCCGCCTGCCGTGATAACGGGCGGTTAAGGATTGAAGGAAAGGAATACATTGTACAAGACGGTGATATCATGCACTTCCGCTTTAACGTGTAATACGCGTTGACTTTATAAAGCGGCATCCTTACCAAATACGATATTCAGTTTTACCTGAAGGAATACCGGATGGGTTTGACCGTTTGTCATCCTGTACGGCAGGACGAACAGTGACATCTTGTCCACCAATGCCTGTACTCACTACTTTTATATCTGAAGATGCACCGGGTGCAACAACGGGAAACTTAGGTAAAACGCCATCTGAAGCCTGCTTGTTTGTATGTTTCATAGCAGAACGTTTTTGTACAATTATATCGCACAAAAACATTGCCGATTTAATCGATGTGCAAATCTTTTCGAGCTGCTTTTTCCATCCAGTCGGGTTCGCGGGGCAATGATAGTGCCTGTACAACACCCAGTATAAAAATCATAGCCACACTGCCTACCAGCCAAACTTTTTCGTAACTCCAGTAATGGCCGATATCAATTTTGTGCGATTGAAAAAAGTGAATGATATCTCTAACAAACAATACGCCCCAACCCATAATGGCCGGCCCTAGTAAACCCAGTGAAATCAAACGTACCGGCTTCACAGGATAACGCTGAGATCGTTTAAAAAATATACTGAATGCCGTTATAAATAATACGGCAGGTACACAAACCATGAATACGGCAAAAACATAATCTAACCACGACATATACCGCAGCACTCCAAACACCAGTTTCATAAAAAAGAAAAGCAACACCAACGCAAACAAAAATGCCAGTCCGGCCAAAAACATATTCAAAACCAGTTTCAGTTTTTTCTCCGGATCAGCGGCTTTCAGTTGTACAGGTACTTCCTTTTTCATCATTTAAAATAACTGAGATTGGTTTTAGGCGTGAGGGTGAGCAGGGTTTCATAAATCAGGCGGATGGTATTTTCGATATCATCTTTGTGCAACATTTCTACAGTGGTATGCATGTAGCGTAAAGGGATGGATATGAGTACCGATGGACAACCATCATTGGCATAAGCAAAAGATTCTGTATCGGTTCCGGTACTTCTGCTAACAGTTCGGAACTGAACCGGTATTTTACTTTTGGTGGCAGTATCTTCTACCAGCGAGAGCAGTTTATTATGAACGGCGGGGCCATAACATAAACTCGGTCCTTTACCGCAATGGCACTCTCCTTCAATCATTTTACTGATCATTGGGGTGGTACTGTCGTGTGTAACATCTGTAATGATGGCCACATCTGGTTTTATTCTGCGGGCTATCATCTCCGCGCCGCGTAAACCAATTTCTTCCTGCACTGCATTCACCACATACAAAGCGTAAGGCAGTTTCTTTTTGTTTTCTTTCAGCAACCTTGCCACTTCAGCAATCATGAATCCACCGATGCGGTTATCGAAGGCACGGGCAATCAGGTATCCGTGGGCCAGTTCATCGTACCCTTCTTCATAAGTTGCCACTGCGCCAATATGAATCCCTAATGCTTCCACTTCCTTTTTATTTCGTGCGCCACAATCCAGCCACAAGTTGTCTACCTTCGGTTGTGGCTCTTTAGAATCCGAATTGTTGATGCGGGTGTGAATTGCCGGCCATCCGAAAACAGCTTTCACCACTCCTTTGCGCCCATGAATCAATACGCGTTTGGAGGGTGCAATCTGATGGTCTACTCCGCCGTTGCGCTTGAGATAAATCAACCCTTCCGGTGAAATATAATTGACAAACCAACTGATTTCATCTGCATGCGCTTCAATCACCACTTTAAACGGCGCCTTCGGATTCACGATACCTACAGCCGTTCCGTACGGGTCGGTCATAATCTCATCTACATACTGACGAATGTATTCAATCCATACTTTTTGTCCGCCACTTTCAAACCCTGTGGGCGACGGAGTATTGATATAATTTTTCAGGAAATCGTAAGACGCCGGTTTCAGATTTTTTTTCGTTGTTGACTTGGCCATGAATAATAATTTATGCTTCAAAATTATGCAATACCTGCAAGATACGTTGCAACGGCAGAACACAACATCAATCCGTCGGTATATAAATAATAAAAGTGATACAACTGTTTGCTGAACGCTTTTTTGTACAGCACTACCACCGGCCACAGGAGGAGTAACAAAAACACCCCCGTAAGAACTTCAAGGGACAACCACACAAAGCACACAACAGCCAGCGCATACATACAGATGGTAATACCCATCCAAAAATGAATTCTTTGGATTGGGTTATCCGTAACCAGGCTCCGTACATTCAATTGCTTGTCGTTGGCGGCATCTCCCACATCAAAAATAATGTTCAGCATGAAGATGAAAGAGAAGCGAAGGAACAGCAGCGGAATGAGTGCCCATGAAAATTCGTTGGCGGATAAAGGCACCCATACCGTAGCGATGGCCCATACAACGGCTAATAATATGGTTTTAACGGCACCCGGTACACGAAGTGAAATCCCGGAATGGGAGATAAATAACGGTAAGGCGTACATGCATCCTGCTACAACAGTTGCAAACAACCAGGGATATGCATTGGGATACGGTAAGATGAACCCTATTCCGGCGATTGTACCCAGAAAAAATAATGTAGTATGTAAGGGCTGATTGAAAAAAACCTGTAACAGAGAGCGCGCGCTGAAATGAAATGTACTGATCATCCAGTAGAGATTGTAACCGCCCAGTGTGAAGCAACCTATGGAAAGGCATAGGTGCCAGTTAACTGGTACGTTCATCAAATGAAAACTTTGTACACACAACGCACCGGCACATAAACTCACAAAGATGGAATGCGTTAGGAGGATGTGCCACCAACGCTGCATCAGGGCAAGGTATGGAAGATGAACGGCTCGGTGGTAACAATCACGTTGCTTTGGTTCTTGGCAAAATCTTTAATGTAGATTTCGAAATAGAGAGTATCAGCGTACGGGCGCTGGTTGAAGGGCAAATCCCTTCCTCCCAATACACTGAACAAACCAATGGAAACCTCCGCTTTAAAATTCTTTTTACCGGCAGAGCCGATATCCGGAAAATACAATGTAGAATCCACAAAATTGGTAAACAGGTTCTTTAGGTAGATGATGGCGGTATCCCTACCGGGTTTAAAACCCAAATCACCGTTGGCGTCTGTTACTTCAAGGAAAATATGGGGCTGACTATTGATGGTGGTAAAATTAGAAGCCTGATTGGCATCAAAACGCTTGAACTTGATTTGAGGTGCATCCGTAAATTCATCCTTACTACAAGAAAACAAGGTAACGGCTACAATCAAAAGCAAAACACTACGCATGTGAGAAGATTTTATCAAATGTACATGACTTCGCCCAAAAAATCCAGTTAAAAACCCTCCTTACCTTCCAAATTATATCTGCATTTTTGCAGGGTGGATACATTGGAGCAATTAGAACAGCAGCTATTTGAGCTGCAACCCAACGAATTTGAATCGCTGGCCATTCAAATATTTCATCAGCAGTACACTCATAATAGTCTCTACAGAAGTTTTTGTGATCAATTGCATATTCGTACGGCAGATGTTCGGCACCTGCTTGAAATTCCGTTTCTACCTATTTCACTGTTTAAGCGATTTCAAGTAACCACCACTCCCTTTACACCAGAGCTTATTTTTGAAAGCAGCAGAACAACCGGTTCAATACCATCTGTACATCATGTAAAAAAAGCCGAATTGTACCAACGAAGTTTCCTGAAAGGGTTTGAACATTTTTATGGTAAGCCCGAACAGTACAGCTTTCTTGCTTTGCTTCCATCTTATCTCGAACGACAGCAGTCTTCATTGGTTTATATGGTTGAACACCTGATGCAACACACGCAAATGCCCTGCAACTTTTATCTGCACAATCTGGATGCCCTCTATCATCAATTACTGGAAAATGAAAGAAACGAAGTACCCACCATGCTGTTTGGGGTAACCTTTGCCTTGTTAGATTTTGCGGCAAAACATCCGATGCAGCTTCAGCATACCCTCGTCATGGAAACGGGTGGCATGAAAGGCCGTCGTGATGAAATGACCCGGGAAGAAGTACATGCCGAATTGATTCAACAACTGGGTGTGAAAGAAGTGCATTCAGAATATGGCATGACTGAATTATTATCGCAAGCCTATGCGCGGGCAAACGGCGTGTTTGAATGTCCGCCCTGGATGCAGGTACTCGCAAGAAATGAAGAAGATCCATTAGATGTATATGTTCCGGGTAAACCTGTGCGTGGTGTTGCAAACATTATTGATTTGTGCAATCTGTATAGTTGTGCCTTTATCGCCACGGATGACCTGGTTTCCATAGAAGACCATAATCGGTTTAAAGTGTTAGGCAGGTTAGATAATTCAGATGTAAGAGGATGCAATTTAATGTACGTATCATAATGATTATTATTTATTTATAATCCTTATCTTTATTTAAATTACAAATTGAATATCTTAGTTATTCTTTCTTCAGGTGCAACAGAATATGAATCGTTTTGAAGCTTAAGTGTGTTCGGATGGAAGCGTATGTTATTACATCATTTGCTTTGATTGATAGCCGCTGACCAACTCTAACATCATTCTCTTACGAATCATTTGCCATCGAAAAACATTATGTAAGGATTCATTTCGGCGATTGAGACATACAGAAAGCCCATATAAAATCAGACCATAGTTTTTGGCACTCACTGTATCCATGTAAATCAACACGGATATATATGTATTTAATTTAATCAGTGATGGTAAAGCAAATGGATGGATGAAAAGGTTCCTGAAGTTTCAATACATTTATCCCCCAAATCATTGCGTGTATGTTATACCCCTATCAAATACGAACCGTTGAAGAATATCAAAATGCATATCGGGAGAGTATTGAAAATCCGGAGGCTTTCTGGAGTTCTGTAGCTGAACATTTTACATGGAAGAGGCGATGGGATGCTGTGCTGAACTGGAATTTCAAAGACCCACATGTGGAATGGTTTAAAGGAGCTCAATTAAACATTACAGAAAACTGCATCGACAGACACCTGGCCACCCGTGGTGAAGAACCGGCCATCATCTGGGAACCGAATCATCCGGAGGAAAGAACACGCGTTGTTACCTACAACCGATTACACAAAAGGGTTTGTCAGGTTGCACAGATGCTCACCAACCTCGGCGTACAAAAGGGCGACCGGGTGTGTATATATATGGGAATGGTTCCTGAACTCGCCTATGCCGTGTTGGGTTGTGCCAGAATTGGCGCCGTGCATAGCGTAATATTCGGAGGCTTCAGTGCGCAAAGTATTGCTGACCGGTTGGAAGATGCTCAGGCTACGTACATCATTACCTGCGATGGTGCTTTTCGAGGTAATAAAGATATTCCGCTGAAATCGATTATTGATGATGCACTCATCGGCAATAAAACCGTGAAGAAAGTAATTGTGTACACGCGCACCCGCACTCCGGTTTCCATGATAAAAAACCGGGATGTTTGGTGGGAAGATGAAATGGAACACGCCGAATCACAAATTGAACGCGATGGCGTAGTGTCTTTTCCTGCGGTAAAGATGGATGCAGAAGACCCGCTTTTTATTCTGTACACATCAGGCTCTACCGGTAAACCCAAAGGGGTGGTGCATTCCTGTGCCGGTTATATGGTGTGGACGAACTACACTTTCATCAATGTATTTCAGTACACGCCGGGCGATGTGCATTTCTGTACGGCAGATGTGGGATGGATTACCGGACACAGTTATATTGTGTACGGCCCCCTGTCTGCAGGCGCTACCTCATTGATGTTTGAAGGAATTCCTACCTGGCCCGATGCCGGTAGGTTTTGGGATATTGTAGATAAGCATCAGGTGAATATTCTGTACACCGCACCCACGGCTATTCGAAGTTTAATGGGCTATGGCGAAGCACCTCTTCAAGGGAAAAATCTCACTTCACTGAAAGTATTGGGTACAGTGGGAGAACCTATCAATGAAGAAGCCTGGCACTGGTATAATGAACAGGTAGGTAAAAAAAGATGTCCGATTGTAGACACCTGGTGGCAAACCGAAACGGGTGGTATTTTAATATCCAATCTGGCAGGTATTACACCGGCTGTTCCGGGATGGGCCACCCTTCCATTGCCGGGGGTACAACCTGTTCTGGTCGATGAACAAGGGGCTGAAATAACCCAACAGGATGCCGATGGAATGTGGAAAGGCAACCTGTGTATGCGCGCGCCCTGGCCGGCCATCATCCGAACCACTTACGGAGATCATGAAAGATGCCGCACGAATTATTTTGCTACGTATGAAAATGTATATTTCACCGGAGATGGCGCATTGAAAAACGAAGAGGGACAATTCAGGATAACAGGACGCGTAGACGATGTGCTGAATGTGAGCGGCCACCGCATTGGAACCGCCGAAGTAGAAAATGCCATCAACATGCACGCCGGTGTGGTGGAGAGTGCTGTGGTAGGCTTCCCGCACGATATTAAAGGTCAGGGTATTTACGCCTATGTCATTTGCACCAATCTGCACAAGGATGAAAACATGACACGCCAGGATATCCTCCAAACTGTGAGCCGAATCATTGGTCCGATTGCCAAACCCGATAAAATTCAGTTTGTAAAAGGATTACCTAAAACACGCAGTGGAAAAATCATGCGCCGCATCCTCAGAAAAATTGCAGAGGGTGAAATGGCCAACCTCGGTGATACCTCTACCCTGCTCGACCCCGGCGTAGTCAGTGAGATTGTGGATGGGAAAATATAATGTAGAAATTTTAGGGTAGAAAAAATGAAACGTCCCATGCTTTGCGACTGTACGGGACTTGGGACGAATAAAGTTCCCGAACTTGGCTGTAATTTTCGCGAAGCGCACAGCCAAGTTATGAGATTTATTTTAGAACGATGACCATCCGGATTTGATGTCCACCCGTATGGCGTGTAGCAACTGTTGTAAGCTGGCCTTCTGTCCTTCGTCATTGTCAAACCCTGTCCAGTATGAGTTTTCGCTGTTTCTGTCCAACTGTTTTTGTGGCGGTCATGGGTGGCGGAAAAATTAAAACACCGAAGGGAGGGAAGAAAAAAATTGAATTTGTCTTGCGGTGGGGCAGGCACACTCTTTGCCAAGTTTTGGCTTGTGTGTCGGCTTGTGCGACTTGGCAATGTGTGTGACTGCTGCGTGGGCATTATTTAGTTTGTTTGTCTATAATTTTCTGAATGTAACTTTGTCTTTGTTCCCTTTGAAAGAACACATGATTTGAATTAAAATCCTCAATGCTTTCTTGTCCTTTCCAATGTGTCAATTGGTTGTAAGGGGTATTAGAAATAATGAATGAATTTAGTTCAATGTCCGGGTCATTTAATTTTTGCTGAATACTTGTCTTGATGGTTTTATGTAATTGAATTTTAGGGTCTGTCAAACCTTGAATTTGTCTGAGTCCTTTGGGGTCAATAAATGAAACGTATTGCTTGTTGCCTATGACAAGCCAAAGGATAAAGTCAGGGAAAAAGTTGTTTGCCTCAAAAAAACCAATACCTTTTTTACTCATGTTTCTCAGCAAGAACAGTTGTTTGTCTTTGAAGAACTCCGTATTTGTGTCAAAATATTGTTTTAGGTCTTCAACCAAATCTCTTTCACCTTTATTCAAAGGAACCGGTTGTATTTTTATTACCTCTTCATATCTGCCTTTGTCAATATAAATTAATGGCTGATAAAGATGAAGATTGGCATACAAAGCCTCAAAGTCATTGTCGATTTTAAAGTTTTCCTGAAATTCTTTTTTGCGAACTACTTCCTTTAATTCTTTAATCTTACCGATTAGCCTGTCCTCTGTCTTTTTAACCAGAAAGTTGTATTCGGCTTCAAAATTTGGATGTGTGCTATCAATAAAAGCAACTTCTATTTTGTCGCTGTAAAACTTGTTTTTCTGATAGTTGTAAAGTCTTTCTACAAATGATTTCAAAAGTGTAAGAGCCAATTCATGCCAAAGCTTTACTTTACTGTAATCAGTTAATTCAAATTCGCTTGAAGGAATTAGTAAGGTGTACCATTCCGAATTTTGAAGAATATCTTTTAATGCTTCAATTGAAAGGTTTACATTATACCAACTGCGTTC
Organism: Ferruginibacter sp.; assembly: GCA_019638635.1. Taxonomy (GTDB): domain Bacteria; phylum Bacteroidota; class Bacteroidia; order Chitinophagales; family Chitinophagaceae; genus Ferruginibacter. The sequence continues at coordinate 10,673 of JAHBTM010000010.1, forward strand.
ATTTTTGAACTTCTGTATTTCAAAATAGATTTTATTCCAATCTAAAAACGCAATATGAATATTTTCAAGTTTACCTTCTTCAACCGTTATTATCGTTGAAACATTTGTGGTTTTAGAACTTTTTAATACCTGAACTTTCGGATACCAATCCACTAATACTGGCGGAACTTTTTCTGTAATTACAGCATCCACCAAAACATCACGTTTAAAATTGGAGCCATCTTTAACCTTGATGTATTTAAGTTTCTTTACCGACAAATCAGAAATTGTTGGCAGAATGTCAACGGTAATTTTTTCAAAATCAGAATCCGTTGGCAATCCTTCTTCTTCAAGATAATCTTTGAATTGCTGCATATAATCAGCTCTTAAACCGAAAATATTAAGCGTTTCAAGAATTGGCAATACTTCAGGAATATAATCGGGCTTTAAACTGGCATCTAAAGCAGTGCTGCGTTTCAATGAAAACTTATAACCTTTCAAACGAACACCTCTACCAAATAACTGAATAATTTCAGAACCTTCACCACGACCGATATTCAATAAACCCATTGTGCTTACTCGCCAACTGCTCCAGCCTTCACTGAATTTTTTTGAACCAATCAGGATATTTACTTTACTGGTTTTGCTGTTGATTTCGTAAAATAATGAACTTGAAAAATCTCTTTCCCCAATGTTCATTTTGTGTGCTTCGCATATTTTCAATAAACCTTTGTCGTCACCAACATTGATTACACCAAAATACTCACCATTACCAATGCGTAAACCAATTTCACCATCTTGTCCCTTAAGGTTGTCAATATGCAATGATGCTCCAGCAACATCTGAATTGAAAACTTCCCTCAGAACATCTTGAAAAACCGACTGTGCTGATTTACCTGATTTACGGATTTCTTTAAAAGCATTTCTAAAAATGGAATGCCCTAATTCATTGTTCAAACCATCTTTGGCTTCTAACAATAATTTAATTCGTTCAATAGACTGTGTGTCATTCTTTGCAAATGCCTCAATGAATTTTAATACTTCAACTACATCGGAAGCCGTTTCTTTGCTGATGCTTTTAGTTACTTTACCACCTACAAAAATTGCCAATGGCTTGTCAATCAAAAATGGTTCTATGGATTTTCCATGTTCTTTGAAAACCAATAACTGTTCATAGAATGAAAGTAAACTGGCAGTTAGATAAAGAACCACACGTTCCTCTTTTCCAGGTTCATGCCATTGTTCATTCAGGTTTAAAATCTGATAATCTTTTCCATAACCATCATTATAGAAATAACGATAGGAATAGTCAAACAATGTTGCCTTTCCATATTCATCAATCAATGCTTTTTGTTTTGCACCTGACAAAGCATGTACAGCCTGACCAAAAGTTGCTGAATACTCAAATGAAAAACCTGTTTCACACAAACGATTTCGTTTGTCTTTCCATTCCGTACCACCAGCACCTCTGTGTCCTTCATCTACTAAAACCAAGTTGTTACCTTCAAATGCTTCAACTGCAACTGTTTTATTGCCGCTTGTTTCTTCGAGTTTGTGAATGTCAATGATTTCTATATTCTGCCCTGAAAATAAAGAACCACCTGATTTATCAAACAATTCGGCTTCCATGCCTGATTGTGCAAATTCCTTTAAATGCTGTTTGGAAAGTCCTTCATTGGGAGTTAGCACAATGATTCTATTCAGCGATTTTTCAAGATTGTGTTGACTTAAGTAATACCTATACTGTAAAATGTTTACATGCATCAATAAGGTTTTACCTGATCCTGTTGCATTCCAATAGGCAAGCTTGTTTAAATCGTTAACAATGGTTTCTAATTTGAATTCAGTGATAACTTTAAAATCATTACCATGCTTACCGTGATTGAAGTCTAAGAATGTGTTCAATTCACTTTGTAAGGCTGTTTTATCAGTGAAGTATTTGTCTAAATAGATTTCAGTAAAAAGCAATGCCAAATACTGAAAGTATTTCCATTTGATGGGTTCGGTTCTTTTCTCTGAAATAGTTTGGGTATGAGAAAAAATATTTTGGTCGTATTGAAGCAATAATTCTTTAGGCAGATTAGCATTGCTGTAAAACCTTGCTACCAAAGCATGGTGGAAATGAGAGACATTATTTTCATCATAACCTTCCAGTGCCGAATCTTTTAAATCAGATGACAATGCCTCTAAGTCTGTTACACCAAACAGATTTAGGATGTATTTATTGAGTACGAGTGATGAACTGAGTTTTGCCATGTTAGATTTGATAATATTCATGAGGTAGCTTAAACCCCCATTCAGTTAAGTGAATACAAGCCGCTTCGGGTATTCTAAAACCCGCAACTTCATGCTTCCAAGTTCCATCTATATTTAATGCACAATTCTCGTTATCATTAAAATGAATGTGAATTTGCTCGTGAGCTATTAATGCAGGGTCAATTCGTGTTATGCTATTATGAACATGACCTTCATCAATCAATTGCTGTATTTGATTCCTTGGCAAAGGAAGTTCTGCTTCAAAAAATAAATTGAAATATTCAAAATTTTGCCGCCTTTGTTCTAATGTAAATTGGAAAACAAACAAACGATGAAAGGAATGCCATGTTGGATGGTCAAAGACTAAATACTCAGGGCAATTACATTCAGTTCCAATCCATGCATTATTATTAATACCAGTATTTTGCTGTAATTCTTGAAGATTTAAACTTTGGAAAGGTGATTGTCTGAAGAATTGAATTACTGTATACAACAACTGATATTCAGGTTCTTTAATCCAAGGAAATGAAGCTCGGAAATTTTCATAGTTACTCCATACTAAAAGAAATAATTCTTGACTTTCAGCCCCATCTGCAAATAAATCAGGATGAATATATAGATTGTCTCCATAATCCCTTGCTGATAATACTGCTTCGGTTAGATTGCTTATCTGACTATTTCTGTCAATAGTATTATTAGACCAATTAAATGATGTGTTATATGTAAGTAAATTACCCATTTAATTTCTTATTTCTCAATTTTATTATCTCACTTAAGTCTTGATTTACTTGGTCGAAAAAGTCCTTAGGAAATTTACTTAAACTTCCATCTTTGTCAATTCCGATTAATTCAACCTTAGTACTCTGATTTGAGTTAAATCCATTGAAAAAATAAATATTAGCATCAGTTGCTTTTAACGAATTGCTCTCAAGTATTGCTCTGCGTAAACCATTTACTACATGCTCACTGTGTGTTTCAATAATTATTTTCACTCCAGCTTCTGCAACTTTTCCTAAGAAGTAGCCAATATTGGATTGTCCTTTAGGATGGAGATGTGCTTCAGGATTTTCAACGATAAATAACGAACCTTTTTTAGCTACTAATCCCGTAACTATTATTGGCAGTGAATAGCTAATCCCAAAACCGATATTTGTTGCAAGCATTGGACTTTTATTTGAAGTGCCAGTTAATTTTATTTGGTAACTCATATCACCGGCAGGCACAGCACTTACAGTAACATTCGGGCAAATAGTATCAAGCCATTTATTTACTGCTAAAAGCAAAAGTGAAGTTTTAGGCTGAATCATTGCACTTGAAAAACCTGCCTTTTCACCATATTTCGCTAAAACTTGTGCCGTGTATTCACCCTGATACCCGCAATTAATAAATTCAGTGGAATTTTGTTCCAATGAATGTCTTGGGCCAAGTCTTTCAGTATGTAAATAATAGAACTCATTTTTACGCCAAAATGGAATTTCATTGCTTGTACTTTTTGGCAAATAATCAACTTCTAAGGAAGTGCTGTTTTCTTCATCACTAGGAAATTTAAAAACAAATGTTTCGTCATTTAATTTGATTTTAATTGCATTTTCTTTTGTTTCCTTTTCTCGTATAATATCGAAGTTAGTCCCGAGTTTCAGTTGATAGCCATTATTCAAGGGAATTAGATTGTCGTTCCATTCTGTTATGTTGTGATAATCCATTTGGCTTTTATGTCTTAAATTTTTTTCAATTGCCAACCTAACCAACAAAAGTGCTTGAATTAAACTGCTCTTTCCTGTGCCGTTACTTCCAGTGAGTAACGTAATCTCTTTAAGTGTAAATGAATCATCTTTAAAGCACTTAAAGCCCGATATGTTTAAATTTGTTTCCATTATGCTACAATTAAATTCTCATCTAAAAACTTCCATAATGATGTAAATCCTTTTTCTATATTCCATTTACCATTTGTACCCCAAGTCATTGCATCAAACAATCTATCTTCTGATTCAATAAAATTCGCCAATGGCTCAAGCAGACTGTTTTCTTCATTAAGTTCAATAATTGTTTCAGACTCATACTTTGAAAGTAAAACTGATAAAGTGAGCATCAGTAGCTTATTTACTGGAGTTCTTCTTTCATTAACGGTATCAGGTAATACTTTTCTGAAACAGTATTTGCCAAATAAATGATAAGCAATTGATAATGCGTTATCATACAATGCAACATACTTTTCTAGTTTTTCAATTTCACGCTTATTTAATTCGTCAATAAAATTATCAAGTGTTGTTTCCATGTCTCCGTTGTAATTGCCAACGGGATTTGAAAGTTTGTACTGTTCATAGAAGTAAATAAAGCGAAGAGCAGCTTCTCTAGCCTCCATTCTAGTATCTTTTACACTCCAGTCTGTTGCATTACCAAAGCTTTCAAGCTCAACCATATCTTTTAATACTTTCTGAACGGAAGGTCTTGATAAACAATTTCGAATCTCTTGGTTGTTCAGGGGTTTTCCTCCTGTGTTTAACCTTCTGAACAGGTCAAACTTGAGCTGCGATGGTGAACGGTAGTCAATAACAAAACACATTATTTGAGTCTGACCAAACTTACGTAATCGTAATTGAGACAACACACCTTCAAGTTCCTTATACTTTTTGCCATTACAATCTTTGAGATACTCTAGGTTATTTAAAGTAAGATCATTATTTAAGAAATTTTTGATTGTATGAAGTCTCTGTAAACCATCAACAACTGTAAGTCTACCATCTTCATATTGACTTAGATAAATTGAAGGCAATGGTAATCCTAGCAAAATGGATTCAATAAGCTTACTTTGTCTAGTTTTATCCCATATAAAATTTCTCTGAAAATCAGGTGTCAACTCGATGTCCTCACTATCAATTAAATCAACTATTTGTCTAAGTGAAAACGGCTTGTTTTCAACAAAAATATCATCTGGTCCATATCCTGGCTTATTATCTGAAACAAAGTCAGTAGAATTTTCAAAACCCTGCGATTTTGTTTCGAGCCAATCAGTTGATAAACCAACCAATCTTTCGTTAACAATCTCTTTTGATTCAACAAATGGGTTATCATCTTTTAATTGAAGTAAACCATTGTCAATTGATAACGGGAACTTATACTCGTTATCATCAACTTGTGAATACAAGAAAATTTCAGTTTCTGTTTTGCCTGTGGCAATAGAAAACGGAATCTCTTTATTCAAGTCAATGGGTGTAAAATGGACTTCTATATTCATTTCTTTATTTTTTAATTCATTTCAAACATTCTTTTATTAAATTCTTCTTCAATCAAAACCACTTTCCAACGTTCATCACCTGTTTTTAGGTTTTCTACATTGTTATCACCATTTACGTAGATGCGGTCAAACTCGGTATCGAGTGGGTTGTATTTGCTCTTTTCTAAAAATTGGTTGAGTGCGGTACTGTTGTGTTGGGTGCAATCACGCCAAACTACCAATATTTTTTCTCCGGCTAAGTTTTTACCTGTTACCACCACATAGCCTTCTTTGGGTTTGGCATAACTTTCTACCACAAGACCAATCAGGTAATTGAAGGTTTCTACCAAATCTACCTTGGTGGGTTGCAGCTCGTTGTTTTTGGTGATGTTCAGGTAGCAATTAAACGGATTTACAAACCATTCCAAATTGAGCAGGCTGTCTTTGGCTTCTACATCCAGCATATAGTTGAGCACATAACCTTCTTTAAAGGTAGGATTCATTGCCAAAGCCTGTTGTTGCGTTTCGGTTTGTTTTAGAGCTAAGTTGTTGAGTGTATCTTCATAACTCTCCAACCGCATATATTTAAAGCAATGACTGATACCTTCTCGGCTTAACGGCTTACCATCTTTCCAGTCTTTGCTGTATATGACTTTTTGTATGCGGGGTTTTGTAACAATATTAAAGTATTCCCCCATTTCAACTAAAATATATTTTCGTTCTCCATTATCCTCTCTATTCAAACTAATTATTGAGTGTCCCGTTGTGGCGGAACCCCCAAAAAAATCTAGAACAGTACTGTTTGATTCAATATTTAAAGCCTTAATACAATCTTCTACTAAGCTTTTCGCTTTTGGAAAATCAAAAGGCTTCTCATTAAATAGTTCTTTTAATTCTGCAGCACCATAGTTTGCTGATGCATATTCCTTTTTGTCCCACCAAGTTGTGGGCAATGAACTTTCATCTAATCTTGTCTTAAAATCAATACTTACTTCACCATCAGAATTCTTTCTTACTCTATATTCCGATAATTCATTTGGAACTCTTGCATTCCCTCTTTGCCAATTTTTTTCTATTATTCTGTCACCTTGTTTGATAGTTGGATAGACAATTACTTCACCATCTCGAGGTTCTTCAAGTAAATCGTACTCATTACTTTCATTATTCCATACCATTTCAGGAATTCTAATTTTGTTTTCATCAGCATTTGCAAATATTGGATAATACAACTTTGGTCTATCTTCCCTTTTATCATTGTTCCCCGATCGTATAAAATTTGCCCAAGCAAAACGACCATTTTCATCTTCCTTTGGATATCTAGCTAATCTTTGTTCTGTTAAGTCAAGACTGCCCGGCACTGATTTTTCAGATTTTCCAAAAAACAAAGCATATTCATGTGCTGGAGCAAATCTACCTTTAGTCTTTCTGCCAGCTGGATTTGATCTAACCGCAACTATACCTAGTTCTGAAAAAAAAGTACTTTCAAGAATAGATCTTAAAGGTGAAACTTCTTCATCATCGATTGCTACACATATAATTCCACGATTTGATAGAATATCATTTGAAATTGTAATTCTGTTTTCAATTAAAGATAGGAAGGACGAGTCCTTATAATCATTTTTATATAGTATAGAGGATGCGTCAGTGTTGTACGGTGGGTCTATGTAAATTCCATCAACTGAACCATTGTATCTTTTATTAATAAGGTTTAAAGCGTGATAATTATCTGAATTAATCAACAATCCATCACAGGTTTCATCAAAGTTTTCAATACTGCTTATCAACTGCCATTTAAAGGTTTCAGAGAAAAATGCTGTATCTAAAACTAAGAATGGGTTTTGGTTTAAAAACTCAATTGTAAGCGGGTTGCTGAAGCCTACTTTATCTTCCGTAAACAAGCCACCTGCTTTTGCGGTTTTTATTTCGTCAATGGCAAAGAGTTTTATCCATTCTTGTATTTGTACTTGGTTGTTCAGGATTTCGGGGTACAAATCTTTGGGCACACGGTCAAGCGTAATGCAGTAGTTACATTCCACCACCATTTTCTTTTTCAGCCACAGTTTTTTTTGGAAGTTTTCTAACTGTGCCAGGAAGGCAATAATCTTTTCGCCAATTTTTTTAATGGCTTTTATCTTGCTCAGTTGTTTTAAAAATTCCTGTTCGTCACGGGTATTCAGATCGTCAATAAACAGTACTTCATTTTTTATATAGAAGTCTAATTCACGGCTCAGGAATCCACCCAAATCTTTGTGTATAAAGTAATCAAAGGTGTTTCGGGCTGTATAATCGTTTAGGTGTTTTTGCAGTAGGGTTCTTTGCTTGTCTTTTTCTGTTGGTTTCAGGCTAAGCAAATCCAAAAAGTCTTGGGGTATTTGGGTTTTTACGGCATCAAAAGCCTGTTCCAGCAAATCGCTTTGTTTTACTTTTTTGTCGGTGGGTTCATAAGTAAAGTAAATTTTAAATTCATCGCCTACGGTTTCACAAACCTTGTCTGTGTAAATAGCAAATCGCCTTTCTTTATCGCCTTGGGTTTTGTTGTTGTTTTGTTCGGTGCTGGCTTCTACCAATTCAAAACAAACGGTTTTACCATTGCTCAACTTAAAGCGATATATTTTAAAGTACTCGCTTGTTTTAATGTAGTATTGGTCGGCATTCGCCCAATGTAGTTTTACTTCTTCACCTTCGTAGGGTATGGCATACACATCTTTCTTGTACCTACGCATGCTGATGAAATCGCCATTGTCAAAATAGCGTTTAAAGAAATTGGCAAGCAGGGAGAAAACTTCGTTTTCAATGGCTACCATGTCGGCAGCTTCACCCAATCGTTTTTTCAATTCCTGAACTTTAGGCAAAGTGTTTGGGTCTGCTCCTAAAGTCTGTGCTGCTTTTATGGTATCATCTAATTCTTTTTGCAAAGCCTGTTTATCCATCGAAAGACTTTCGGACAATACTTTATTTACTTGCGGTACTAAGTCCACCTCCAAAAACTGTTCAATGTCTTTACGCTTTTGGTTCATGATTCGGTAAATACCAAAATCAAGTTCCGCCTTATCGAGCATGAACACTTCCTTAAGGGTATCTATCAATTTTTTATAGTTGCTCATCTTTTTAATTAAGAATGTAGAATTATGAATTAAGAATTGGATTTTGATGATTTTACAATTGAAACCAAAATCGAGATAATTTCGTGAATTTCAGGGTGAATGCTGTTGAAACCGTCATTTGATAGGTACTCGCTATCTTTCAAAAGCATTAGCCAGTATTCTGTTTCGTTGGCTTCTTTTAGTGCTATATTCATCTTGTTTACAAAATCGGGCTTTGATTGGGCAAATTCACTTTCCTTAACCAAGGCACCAATGGCAGTGCCGGAACGCAACAATTGTTTACTCATAACAAATTCCTTTTTGTCATCAACCAAATGCTTGTATAGCTTAATTACTCTCAAGGCAAAAGCATAGGTCTTAGTATGTATGATATTCTCCCTTTTCATTTTTAATTCTTAATTCTTCATTTAAACAAGTTTCCAGTTAATGGTAAACAAATGTGTTTTGTTAATCTCTTGTTTCATTCTCTTCTGTATGTCGGCTATCATTTTATCTCTCATCTCTGCAATTTCATCTTCCACGATAAAAATTTCCTGCCTTTGTTTTTTCTGTTTCCTTGATTCTTCTTGCAATTGTTGTTGCAGTTTCAATTGAGCCATCGGGTCGGTGGTTTTTTGCACTTCACGATTTAGCTCTTTTATTTTTGCTTTGGTTTCTTTAATGGCTAATTCCGCAGCATTCATTCTGTCCTCAGCCCATTTGGTGAGTTTCTCTGTTTCAAATTTCAAGTAGTTGTTGTCCCTTTCTGAAATTGATTTCAATAAAGCATCCAAATGACTTTCTGTTTGAAGGGCAACTCGTTTTTCATCAATGCTTGTTGCGATGCCATTGGCTTGTTTAACAGGCAAAGTGAGTAACCTTTTTGCTTGTTCCTCATTCAATGGTTTGCCATCATCTGTTTGACCAAATGCAATCACATAGTCAGACGATTCAAATGAATCCACACTAACAGCCAAAGCACTCAGCCAGCCTTGTTTTCCTTTCAATTCATCGAGTATCGATACATTTCCCTCGTAACCTGTTAAGTCAAAAATGAGTGTTGATTCAGGTAATTCTTTCTCTTTGGCTTTTTCTAAAACGGTTTGTGCCAAGGGATGCCCCATGCGATACACATGTGCTTCGGTATTTGGCTTTCCCAATTTGAAAGATTCTGTTGGGAAAGTTTCTCCTGAATAAGGTTGCTTTTTGAGTTTGAAACTTAAGTTTTTATCATTGAAAGAGGCAGAACCGTTCAATTCAAATTTGGTAACTGCCCAAAGCCATTGTTCATATTTATTGATGTATTCTCTACTTTCAGAAAGTCTGATTTTTAGTTTATCCAACACTTCATCATCAAAATTTGCCAAAAGTGTTTCTCTTGTAGAGAGCATTTTGCTGTTAATTTGCTCGTCTAATTCTTTTTGAAGTAAATCAAACTGTTCAATGATTTCCTGTTCAGTTCTATACTTCTGATAGATTTCAGCAATTCGTTTTTCAAAATCAACTCCCGATTCGATACTACCCAACACATCATCACTGGCACCAAACACCCCACTGAACAATTTTAATTTTTCATCCAATAATTGAAATACCCGGATGTCGGCAGCATTTTTTACATTCAAGAAATTAACTACCACCACATCATATTTTTGTCCGTAGCGATGGCAACGGCCAATACGCTGCTCAATGCGTTGTGGATTCCAAGGCAAGTCGTAATTGATAAGCAAAGAGCAGAATTGTAAATTGATACCTTCGGCTGCTGCTTCAGTTGCTATCATGATGGTGGCTTCATTTCTGAAATACTCTACCAATGCAGCTCGTTTGTCAGCCGTTGGAGAACCGGTTACTTTATCAGTTCCTTTGTTAGTCGCCAACCAACTTTTGTAAACCTTATTAGAAGTTTCATCATTGTTTGAACCGTTGAACAATACAATCTTTTCAGGATATTGCTCACTTAGCAAGTTGAAAAGATAATTTTGTGTTCGGGTAGATTCCGTGAAGATGATGGCTTTTTTGTTGGCGTGTTTATCCATTTTAGAAAAGCCTTCCTTCAAAGCGGTCAATAGTTTTTCTCCTTTGGCATTATGCTTTATGGATTCAGCTAAATCTCTGAATTTTTCTAATTCTGAAATTTCTAGCTTAATAGCTTCAATATCCGTTTCGGTCAAAGAATTATCATCAGACTGTTCATCCTCTTCCCATTCTTCGGCTTGCTCTTCAAAAAGTTCATAATCTTCTGAAACTTCATCAGCTACACTCACTTTTTGATGGTCTTTAATAACCTGATGCAATTTTTTAATCAAGCTATTTAGTGTTCCGGCAATAGCGAATGAAGATGAAGCCAAAAGTTTTCTGAGAATCAAAGTCATTAAATGCCTTTGACTGGCTGGCAAGGCATACAACAACTCCTTTTGCAGATAATCGCTTACTGCTTCATAGAGTTTCTGTTCATCATCCGATGGCTCAAACTTTATAGTAAGCGGAATTCGGTTGGTGTAACGAATGTATTCCTGAACTTGTCTACGCAAATTGCGGATGCAAACCGATTTCAAACGGTCTCTTAAATCCTGATAATTTTCTCCTTCAACTGTTCTTAAAAATTGACTTCTGAAACTTTTGATTTCACCAAAAGTATGTTCATCAATAATACTTACAAGGCCATACAATTCAAGTAAGGAGTTTTGCAAAGGTGTAGCAGTCAATAAAGCTTTTCTTGAGTGAGACAATGCTTCTTTAATTGCGTTTCCGATTTTGTTGGTCGGCTTGTAAACATTACGTAAACGGTGGGCTTCGTCCACAACTGCCAAATCCCAGGAAATTAACTGCATCAAATCAGCCTTAGCTCTCGCAAACTGATAGGAGCAAATGATAATTTTGTTTTGGTCAAACGGGTTTCGCTTGCCCGATTTTACAAACTCATTGAAGTTCTTGTTTTCAAGAATAATTGAATCCAAAAAGAATTTATCATATAATTCTTGACTCCATTGTTTTCTAAGGTTAGCAGGACAAATAATTAAAAGCTTTTTTCTTCTTTCAGCCCACAATTGAGAAAGTAAAATACCAGCTTCTATGGTTTTGCCTAATCCAACTTCGTCAGCCAAAATTGCACCTTTGGAAAGGGGAGACTTAAAAGCAAACAATGCCGATTCCACCTGATGTGGATTCAAGTCAACCTGAGCATCCATCAAAGCAACATTAAACTTCTCGCTACTACCTGAAGGAAAGCGTCTAGTAAGTTCGTATGCAATGTATTTTGCCTGATATGGAGTTAATTCATTCACTTTTGTTTCACTTTATTTAAAGCCATTTCCAAAGCCTCAACCGAAAATTTTTCGTTTTCTACCAGTTGCAGCACTTTGTCTGCAAGCCAAATTGGAAGCAAATCGTTTTCTGCAACACTGTATAACTTCGATAATTTTTTCAGGTGATTACGACTAACCGGTTTTTCATTGTGCTCCATTTTGCTTATGTATGCAGTATCAACCTGCAAATCAGCAGCAACTTGTCTTTGCACTAATCCTTTGGCTTCCCGTAATTCTCTTAGTTTTTCGCCTAGCATTATTAACCTGTTTTAGTCTTGTCCTTTAAAGGTCAAATATAGAAATAATTATGTTACTGTTTTCTGTGCGGTGGGAAAATTTTGCTCTTTTGGTTTTGCGAAGGGTCGGCTTGTGTGTCGGGCAAAACCAAATGTGCAAAATGCGGGTGGGCAAATTCATTTTTTTTGTGCGGTGGGGTGTTTTAATTTTTTCTTGTGTCGGCTTGTGTGTCGCCAAGTTGGTCTGCTGGTCAGTGTCAAAATACAGCGAATTTGTCTGCCGAGTTAAGGTCGTCTGAAAAGTCTGGTCAGGATGTCAAAGGACGATGGTTTAGTCGTCTTGTTGTTGGTTGTTGTGTCGTCTAATAGGCTTGCTTACAACATTTTAACATCGGAATAGCACGTTGAACCATTAAATTTAAATTAAATTTTTTTACAATATATTTAAGTTTACCTTCATTGTATTATAAATAATTAAAATAATACGATCATGAAAAAATGGTTCCAGTACACGCTACTGTTCAGTTTATTTACGGTTACTTTTATCTCCTGTAAATCACCGGAAGGCGAAAAAACGGCCACCCCGGTTGCAGTGGTTGATATTGAAAAAATAAGGCCCGAGATTCAGGCATTGGATGATGCCTATGCCGCAGCTGAATTCGCCAAGGATGCAGAGGCTGTGGCCGCATATTATCATGATGACGCCATTTTGTATCACAGTAATGCAGAACCGAGTGTTGGAAAAGCAGCTATCAAACAAAGAATTGCAGAAAGGCATGCGAAAGATTCAAGTGGCAATAAAGAGGTGTACAAAATCGTTGATCTCTACGCTTTTGGAGAAGGCGTTGTGGAAATTGGTTCATGGACAACCGTTGATACGAGCGGCAACCCGGTAGAGAATGGGCACTTTATGGCCTTCCTTCAAAAACAAGATGGAAAATATAAATGTATCAGAGAAATGAGTGTGAGTTCAAAGAAACTGCAAAAATAAAAAGCATAGGCTCCAATCTACCACAACCATCATCCCCTATAGATGATGGTTTTTTTATTTAGTATCAGTGCAAAATCATTTCATCAACAATAAGCCATCCATAAACATCACTCGAAGTTGTATAGTATTTTTAATGAAGGGCTAAACTGTTTAAACAGATTATGAAAGAAAAACTCCGGTTCTATACAAAGTCCTTGATATGCAAAACCGGGCAAACTGAATTTGAAAGTGCTTTTTTCATAGAGATTTCCGCTTCTTCCCGCCAGATACCCAATGGAAAAAGAAGTTGGCATATATACCTTATCGTTTTCGCCCTTGCTATATTCTACAAACCGAAAAGTAATAAAGTCGTTTCTGCGTATCCGTAAGTTATCATCCGCATTGCGGGTAAATGAAAAGTGGGGTTCCCACAAAAGTTTAAATACATTCCGTTCACGGAAATATGAACCTTTTACCCATTGAATACCTACAGCAGCCGAAGGTACCCAGGCATTTCGCACATATTGAAACCCTACATTCATATCAGGTTCGAAGAAAGATTTTTTGTTGCGTTTTACTTCAGGTTCATATTTGTTCCAACGATTATCTTCCCAATGATATGCATCAGGAAATGAAGGATATATTCCTATCTTCTTCGATGATGGCGCATGTTGCTTTGCCGCATGGATGGCATCCTTTATCACCTGATCATTCAATAACAACATATCTTTAAACTCGTTAAAAGTAAATGTGAGGTAAAACGTTTGATAATAGAATGTTCCCTTATTACCCATACGTTCCCGGGTTTGTAAAAACACCCGAAGGGTATCTTTTCCCAACTTGTTTGCACGTGCATTTCCGTCTGTATACAGGTATCCGTCACCGTAATGAGTGTAATCCTTCACCCTGAATTTGCTACTGTCATTTAAATACAAATAATCTACCCGTTTGAGCACATTGGCATATTTCGGTTGCTCTACTACAGGTTGTATCTCAGTCCATACTTTTTGTAACAGATTATTCATTTGCAGCAATGAGTCTAGCTGATTTGTACTAAAAAAATGAATGGTCATGGAAGTACCATCCTGATGGTAAAAGTGGTGTTCTTTTATCAGTTTGGATTGTATGGATGACTCAATAAAACGAAAATCCTTAAACTGTGCATCGGCCCGGAGTGTAATCAATACACCCATACAAATAATCACAATCTGTTTCATGCTGATAGAATTTAGGTAAATGTCTATTCAGTAGTAAAATTTAGATGAACATTAGATTTGCAGGAACGCTAGAAAAGATTACACCGAACATAACATTTTTTTTAAAGTAATCGGATAACCTAAATGTTAACATAATTATAAAAGGCCCGCTCATCCAATCTACCAAAAAGATTTTCATCTGTAACATACTATGTATACAATTAGAAAATGAAAATCATAAGTTATTTGAGTAGCTGTTAAATTGTTTGGATACGTATGGAAATCAAAAGGCCATAATAGATATTTGCATTCACCTTAAGGATGAAAAGATGACTAACCGCAAATGTATCATGAGGAAATATCATTCTATCACACACACAACCCGAATAGCGGTTATCCTGTTGCTGTTGATTGCCGCGAGTTTAAATCCATCAGCTCAAGCGCAACATAATCGACTGACCACCGGAAACACCATTGGGTGGTACAATGTCTTCGGCACTTTTAAATTGGATACCCGTTGGAGTGTACATACAGAATACCAGTGGCGCAGAACCGATGTAGTGGAAAACTGGCAACAAGGTTTACTGCGTGTAGGCGTGAATTATCATTTGAATCCTCGTGTATTATTTCGCTTAGGTTATGGTTGGATTGAGACCTTTCCTTATGGTGAAATTCCGATCAACACGTATGGTAAAGATTTCACAGAACACCGCATTTTTCAAATGGCACAACTATCGCACCGGGAAGGTTTAGCCAACTTGTCGCACCGGTTCATGCTCGAACAACGGTTTGTGGGAAGTTATCATTCAGCCGATGCATCCAAAGAAGACCGTTACCCGATGTTGAACAGGTTTCGATATATGTTCAGGGTTCAGGTTCCATTGAAAGGAAAAGAAATAAAAAGCAAAACACCGTATGTGCTGGTGTATGATGAACTCTTCATTGGCTTTGGTAAAAATGTACAGGCGAACATTTACGACCAGAACAGATTGGGTGTATTACTAGGTTACCGATTCAGTGACCATGTAGGTTTGAATGCCGGATATTTGTATCAGAATGTACAATTAGGCCGACAAATCAATCAGCAAAACGTATTTCAAAACAATCACGGCATCATTGTAAATCTATCCGTGAACGCTGATGTTTATAAAAAGAAATCGTGAGCCCGGATTGCTTTCCGCCATTCTTGATGTCATAAAAAAAGCCTCAGAACATCTGTTCCAAGGCTTTCTTTTTATTTGGTGATCCCGCTGGGACTCGAACCCAGGGCCCATACATTAAAAGTGTATTGCTCTACCAACTGAGCTACGGAATCTTCACCCTGTATGATTACAATGAGCCTCATTGCTTTCATTGGGAGTGCAAAAATAAGGTAAAATGATTTCAGAGCAAATTTTTTTCAAAGAATCAAAGAATGAAACATTTCCATTCCGACTAATTTGTTCTGCAATTGCGCCTATAACGCCCTATTTTTGCCAAAATTGATTGGAGTATGCACCCATTTTTTAATAACAAAGTGGTAGCCATCACCGGAGGCAGCGATGGTATCGGCAAAGCACTCATCGAATTATTGTTGCCCATGGGCGCCCGCGTGGCTACCTGCGCCCGCAATCAGGATAAATTATACGATTTGCAATTGAAATTTTCCAAGTTTCCACTGCATTGTGTAGTGGCGGATGTGAGTAAGTATAACGATTGTGAATTATTCATACAGTCTACCCTAAAACAGTTCGGAGGTATTGATATCCTCATTAACAATGCGGGCATTTCCATGAGGGCATTGTTGAAAGATGCCGATATGGGCGTATTCAGGAAAACCATGGATGTAAACTTTTTCGGCGCTTTATATTGTACCAAACTGGCTTTGAACTCTCTCATTGAAAGAAAGGGAACCATCGTGGGTGTGTCATCGGTTGCCGGTTTCAGGGGTTTGCCCGGCCGCAGCGGATATTCTGCCAGCAAGTTTGCACTCAACGGTTGGCTGGAGGCCGTACGTACCGAATTGATGGATGACCATGTACATGTAATGTGGGTATCGCCCGGATTTACAAAAAGCAATATTCGAAATGTGGCCCTCAACGCTTCAGGAAATGCACAGGGTGAATCACCCATAAATGAAGACAAACTGATGAGTTCAGATGAATGTGCATTACACATCCTTAAAGCCATCGAAAAAAAGAAACGTACACTGGTGCTCACCGGCACAGGTAAACAAGCCGTATGGATGAACCGTTTCTTTCCGGCCTGGGCCGATAAACTCACACACAAATTTTTCTTTAAAAACGGAAAACTGATTCAGTAAGTACAGTTGAATTATGGCATTGATTACCGTAACATCTGACCTTGGACTGCAGGATTACCTGGCGGGTTCAGTGAAGGGACAATTATGGAAAATCCAACCCGATTTCCGCATTGTAGATATTTCGCACTCTGTGATTGCCTTTAACGTGTCTCGCGCTGCCTATATCTGCAGAAATGCGCTCAACCATTTTCCGGCTAACACGTTTCATATCTGGTTAATCAATTTGTTCGACAACAAGCAAAACCATTTGCTCATTGCCCGTCATAACCAACAATACATTGCATGTGCCGATAATGCCCTGCTCCCATTAACGATTGAAGGGAAACCGGATGAAGTTATTATGCTGCCCATTCCCGAAGGCACACCAAAAAATTTAATTGAATACACACGATTGTTCGGAGAAGCTATTCTTCATATTTCTGAAGGAAAACCATTGACAACGCTCGGAGCAAACGCATCACACCTGAAGTACAACGATCCTTTGTCGGTTCGTACCAGTGGCAATTCACTCGAAGCAAAAGTCATTTTTATCGACAGCTACGAGAACGTTATCCTGAACATCCACCGTACACAATTTGAAACCATGCGCAACGGGCGTAAATTTCAAATCGTGTTAAAAGGAAATGAAACCATTAACCGCATCAGTGATTCGTATGCCGATGTACCTGAAGGCGAAAAACTGGCCTTGTTCAATGCTTCGGGATATATGGAAATTGCTATTAATAAAGGAAATGCCTCCGGCTTATTGGGTTTACAATTATATTCTGACACTCAAGACAACATATCGCCCAACTTTCTCAGCAGAAGATTGATGTATCAAACCGTCATTATAGAATTTATCGATTAACTTTAAACCAAAATTGTACAACATGAAAAAACTTTTTACCGTATCAGCACTTTGTTTAGCCGCTCTGGCAGTGGATGCGCAGGTTCGTATGCCGCAGCCATCGAGTAACCAACACATTAAACAGGAATTCGGACAAGGCATGATTGAGTTGAATTACTCTCGTCCTTCCGCTAAAGGACGCGCTGTATATGGCAACTTGGTTCCTTATGGAAAATTATGGCGTACCGGTGCCAATGCCGCAACACGTATCTCTTTTAACGAACCCGTTCAAATCAATGGCAAAAATATTGATACCGGTTCTTATGCCCTGTATACGATACCAGGTGCCAATGAATGGACCATCATCCTGAATAAAGGATACAAAAACTCAGGCACATCCGGCTACACCGAATCAGATGATGTGGTGCGCTTTAATGTAAAGTCTACTAAACTGCAAACTCCGGTAGAAACATTCACTATTCAATTTGCGAATGTTGAAGCGATGCAGATTGACCTTCAAATTGCATGGGAGAACACTTTGGTTTCCTTCCCGATTGCTACGAACTTTACCGATAAACTCCGTGCTGAAATTGAAGAAGCGCTGAAAGGCGAGAAAAAACCGTACTGGCAGGCGGCTCAGTTCTACAACGATTACGACAAGAACTACGCTAAAGCCCTGGAAAATGTAAACAAAGTATTGGAATCTAATGATAAAGCATTTTGGGTTTGGTTGTTTAAAGCCCGTGTGCAGGAAAAAATGGGTGATTATGCCGGAGCCATTACCAGTGCAGAGAAATCATTGACACTGGCTACTGAGGCCAAGAATGATGATTACATTAAAATGAACAAGAAACTCATTGCAGAGGCGAAGAAGAAAATGAAATAATTTCTAACTTCTTTTTTGAAAACTGCGGAACGAAGGTTTCGCAGTTTTTTTTGGCTCGTACCCTCTCAATGAAACACCGTATGGCTTACAACTGTTCTAACTTTTTACAACTTTTGGAATGGTTTGATTTTGTAACCATTGAATGATACACCCAATTGCAATCACCAGGATAGCACCAATCACATTCAGCCATAAAAACGATATAACGTCTAACATATAAATTACGACAACCAGCACCTGAGCTATGGCTGCCGCAATAAATACCGCATGTCCTTTGATGAACCTGATCCAAAACGCAACAAGAAACACCCCCAATATTACTCCGTAAAAAATAGAACCAAGTATATTCACTGTTTCTATTAAACTGTTACCGATGTTGTGTGCAAACATGGCCACCCCGATACAGAACAAACCCCAAAAAAACGTATACCATTGTGAAATTTTGAAATCCTGATGTTCTGTTGTTTTTCGCAGGGTGAACTTCTTATGAAAATCAACCATGGTACAGGCTGCCAAAGAATTCAGTGCCGCAGCAATACTGCCCCAGGCTGCCAAAAATATAACCGCAAACAACAAACCGATGAGTCCTACCGGTAATTTATCTTTTACAAAATAGAGAAAGATGTAATTATTATCATTCACATCATACGCAGGCAACGCTTGTTGCAACACTTTTTTATATTCTTCCCGATACTGAGCGGCTTGTGCTTTGTTGTTGTTGTTGAATGCATCGTAGTACGCTGCTTCAATAGTCTTCAACTGAGGAGCATAGGGTGTGGCGTTGGCCAGTTCCATTCTTTTCTGATCAAAAAACACCGGTGGTTTGCTGTATTGATAATACATAAATATCAACACCCCAATCAACAGAATGAAAAATTGCATCGGTACTTTCACCAATCCGTTCATCAGCAATCCTTTTTTACTTCCCGAAGTATTTTTTGCGGTCAGGTACCGCCCTACCTGACTGTGATCGGTTCCAAAATAACTCAATGCAAGAAAAAAGCCACCGATGATTCCACTCCAGATATTGTACTTGTCTTTCCAGTCGAAGCTGCCATCACTTTTAAAACCGGTAGTAATTACATTCATCTTTCCCAGTGTGGTAGCTTCCTGAATTGCCTGCTTAAATCCAACGCCATCAGGCAACATGCCTACGGCGATATATCCCACCAGAAAGAGTGAAACAAAAACGATGATCATCTGCAACACCTGTGTGTACGCCACGGCACGCGCGCCTCCCGTCATGGTATAAATAATCAACACCCCACCCATCAAAATATTGGTGATGTATATGTTCCATCCCATAATAGAACTCAAAATCAGCGAGGGTGCATAAATACTCACCCCGGTACTCAACCCTCTCGATAAAAGAAACAAAAAAGACGTTAGTGTGCGGGTTTTTAAATCGAATCGGTTTTCGAGAAATTCATAGGCGGTATACACTTTAAGTTTATTGTACACAGGAACAAAAAAGTAACTGATGACAATCATCGCCAGCGGTAAACCGAAATAATATTGAACAAAACGCATACCATCAGAATACGACTGGCCGGGGCCTGTAAGGAATGTAATGGCACTGGCTTGTGTTCCCATGATGCTCATCAATACCAGAAACCACGGCAGGTTGCGGTTACTGAGAAAGTATCCTTCCAGGTTGCGGGTAGCACGGCTTTTATAAATACCATACACAATGATGCTTATGAGCACGCCGATCAGAACTATCCAGTCGATGATATGCATGTATATTGTTTTTTATCGGGCCAGCAAATTGGCCAGTAACCTGAAAGCGCCCGGCACACCGGCAGGCAATTGTCGGAAAAGGGATAACCCTGTATATATAAACTTTCCGCTGCCATGATGAGCCACAATCAAAGCACCTGGTAATGGTTTTTCACCGGGATCATTCATGGTCAGCCATTGTGTGTAAGCAGGATCCACCTCGCCTGCGTGATATACACTTCGCTCCTGCACCCAACCTTCAAAATCAGCAGGTGAAATTTTATTTGGATGATTGAATATCCGGTGATCCCCGGGTTGCATGTGAACCGGTGATTGTTCGTTGGTTATCCTGTTGCGCGTGATGGTAAACGGATAAGGTCCGATTTGTGCCTTCAATGGAGCAATACGGTTATTCGTATTGTATTGTACCAACAACACACCGCCTCCGTGTACATACTGCATCAACACCGGATAGGCTTCAAACAGCCAGTCGTTGATGTTGTAGGCCCTCACTCCGGTAACGATCGCGTCATACATGTTCAATTTGTCATGCGTAATTTCCGACTGCTGTAGGTAATCAACTTCATAGCCCATGATTTTCAATGCATCGGCCACTTTATCTCCTGCCCCCTGTATATAACCGATACGCTTACCCGAAATTTTCAAATCCATATTCAACAACTGAACCGTATCCCTCCGATGGTATATCTGGTCTGGAATATGCGGATAGCGGATCATTTTAATTGACAAGTCCTGGCTTCCGGTAGCATTTTGCAAAGAAGCAAATGACTTGCTTTCAACTGTGGCATAGATAGAAGAAGCATTATCTATTCCTACCGGGAGCGGATAACTCGCCAACCAGGATTGCCCTTTAGGAATGGACAGATACTCACGGCCTACCGTAAACGCTTTTTTTCCGGCATGCAGTAGCACTTTTAACGTATCATTGAAATTTTTATTGAATTCCAGTTTCACCTGCACCGTTTTCGGAGAACTGTTTTGTGCATACAGGATTTGTGTAGGTTCCAGCGTAATATGGACCGGTGCGGTAACATATGCAGGTTGATATATTTCGCCCTTTGTTGGTTCAGTGAATTTGTACTGCAGCGGGATGGACCACTGATAAGGCTTACCGTACAGCGTAAACGAAAACAACACCTGGGGATATTGCTTTTCGGGCAGGTTGCGCAATGCCTGATCGCTCACGGTAAACAATCCGTTTGGAGATGCATGTAGCCAATAGGGTTGTGAAACAGCGGCTTGCACGGGAATAAATATTTTCCTACTTTCCTGTACCGTTTTATTGATGGTGGTGTCTTTAAATGTTACTTGTGTGTGGTGCGATGGATGTAAAGTAAAATCGGCAGAGGCGGCCTGCATAGGCAATCCGTTGCGGTTGATGATGGAAAAGGTGATGAAAGCCGTATCTCCCGCTACTATTTGTTGTTCACGAACAGTTGCCTCCATGAAAATACCCGAAACATTCCGGAGAATATTTTGCAATTGCACTATTTTATATTGAACCAAAGGGGATGGCTCTGCCAGTTTCAACAGGTTTTCAATTTCCTGTAAAGCGGGAACTGACTGATAGGGCGCTAACGGCGTAAATTGTTTTACTACTTCATGGAGTAATCTTCGGTATTGATTCAGCTGTTCAGGTTTTTTAAATACGATGGCTTCGGCTCCGGTAGGCACCCCTTCCATTAAATCATTTACCGGCTTTGTTCCTTTGAGGGTTTCAAAATATTCGAATGACGTGCCACGTTGCGCGGGTACACCAAAACCCTGGCTACTGTGCTTGCTGCGGCTTTGTGCACTCATCTCTCCGTAGCTCCATCCCAGTAATGCGTTATACCCGCCACAATCCACTTTAAACTGATCATCGCGGGTGGTATTCATTCCTTCAAAGGAATAGGTATTCCACAACAGGCGCTTTGCCTGCCATACACGGGCTCCGTGCTTAAAGTGTTCTGGGAACCGGTTCGGATCGGCCGCCGCATCATATGCTTCGGCAGCCAATATGGCGGAAGCGGTATGGTGCCCATGCCCTCCTTCACCGGTGGATGGGAAACGGCAAATGATTACATCCGGTCGAAAAGTACGGATGGTCCAAACCACATCCGAAAGCACCTCTTCGTGTCCCCATAACCGTAAGGCTTCCTCCGGGCTTTTACTATAGCCAAAATCATACGCCCTTGTAAAAAACTGTTCGGCACCATCCACTTTTCTGGCCGCTATCAGCTCCTGGGTCCGAATCAACCCCATCTCTATGCCCTGCTCATCACCAATGAGATTTTGACCACCATCTCCCCTTGTTAAACTCAGGTAACCGGTACGGTATTTTTTTTCATTCACCAGATAAGAAAGCAACCGGGTATTTTCATCATCCGGGTGAGCCGCTATATACAACACGGTACCGTGCACCGCGAGTTTTTGAATATCGTGTAACACACTACTTGCCGATTGTGCAAATATGGATACATTAAAAATCATTGCTAACAGCAACACACCAATCCTGATCATCATTATTAATTTTTACCAGTTGAAAAACACCGCATTGGTCAAAAGTAATTTTCCGCTTTCCCAAAAACCACGATAGAGTGGATTTTCAGCGAAATAAACTACAGAACCTCTACCGTAGGGCTGGGCACCTAGAGATAAAGTTTGCTGAATATTTCCGGAAGCCTCACTACCTACCATACCCGAAATGTAACCGCGACTTCCAATAGTGCCCACATTCCAGCCGTTGTTTAAAAACGAGTATACGTTATCGTTATTCAGAAGTGTAAAATAGTCTTTAGTAAATCCGTAAGCCATGGGATGTGAATGATCTAATGTTACCCTATACACGGCTCCCTGTACAAAATGTTTCAGATAAGAACGGTCGCGTTCAGCATACAGCGGTAAATCGTTGTTGGAAGGCGGGGGCGTTTCTTTGTCGCCTTCTTTCTTTTTCAGTTGCCAGTTTCCTTCTGCCATCATGGAAACAGCATTTTCAATGGCAATCATTTTACCTCCTTTGCTCAGCCAGTCGGTGAGTTTTTGATTACCTTCTTTCTCGGAAAGAAATTTAAAATTTCCGGATGGAACAATCAGTACATCAATACCCGACAATTCAATTTGATTGGGATTATCGGAACGGATGAGGGTGACCGGATAATCCAGTTGCTCATCGAAGAAATGCCACAACTCACCGAGGCTGTTCTCGTAAGCCCTTTCACCGGCGAGGATAGCCACGTTGGGCGCTTTGAGTGTACGTACTTTATCGGATCCCATATCTGCTCCTTTTTGCATCATCCCGGATTCCATCACATCAAAAGCCACATTGAACCGGTTCAGAATATTTTCAATTTCCTGCAGTTTATTCCGGTTGGGCTGGCGCAGGATAATCAAGGTGCCTTTAGCATATTTTTTTCCGTTGGTTTCAAAATCTGTTTCATGGAAACGAACCTGAATGCCTTTGTTCAATAATTGTCCGAGTACACGTCCTTGTAGCAGCGATTCATACGGAATCAAATACCCATAGGCATTCTCGGGTAATTTCATTTGCACGGGCTGAACCTGCGGTTCCTCCACACCCTGCACCACTTCTTTCAATGCGATGGCCTGCATGCCATGTGCATATGGCAATGCCCAGGCAGTAATGTCGTACGTAAGGGAATCCGTGAGTCGTGCATGGGGTTCAAACAACACACGCACCAGGGCGGATTTAGGTTGCAGGGCCGAGATGATTAAATCATGTTCCTGTACCTGCCAGGTGCGTTCGGCCTGATCATAATAATCATACCCTTTCACCTGCATTTTCTTTCCGGCCACCGTATAACGAATACCATTCTTAAACAATAGGCTTTTTAGTGTAGCCACTTTCCCTGAATTTCTGCCTTCCACAATATAGGTTTTGTAGATTCCGTTGCCACGCGTATTGGCCTCATCGAAATAATTTTTATACGCGGTGCGGATTTTTTCTGCCTGATTGGAGGCCACTTCCAGTGTACTCATGGCCGTGGTATAATGGTGTAGAATCCGGTCAGACAAGGTCAGTGTATCTCCATCCCATGCAATGGTTAAACCTCCCATGGAATGGCCTGCTTGTTCATACGTCATTCCAATGGCTCCGCTAAACATCGGGTATGTATCACCGTAAGCGGGATAAAAAAGATCAAAATATTCTTTAGTAAAATACAACCATCCGTTTTTGTCGAAGTAACGAGCATGGTTCCGTCCGATTTCCTCCTGAAAAGTGCGCTGAAATGTACTGATGGCATCATGCAGGGGTTCAGCGGCCGGGGCAAAGTAGTAAGGACTGTTATAATATTGTTCATGAAAATCTACATGTATTGCCGGCATCCATTCGTTGTACAGTCTCAAACGTGAACGGGTTTCTATCTGGCTTTGCCAGGCCCAATCGCGGTTCAGATCGAAATAATAATGATTGGAACGTCCGTTCGGTGATGGCTCGAAACGTTCGCGAGCGAGCATAGAAGGATTGGGATGTTTGCCCATGGTGCGTTGAAACCAGTGAACATACTGATCGCGCCCGTCAGGATTCAAACATGGGTCCATCACCAGCACGGTATTTTTTAGCCAGCCGGCAGCCTGGGGATGTTTACCCGTCAGGATGTCGTACAGCATCACTATGGCCACTTCGGTAGAACTGGCCTCGTTTCCATGTACGTTGAAACTCATCCAAACCACCACCGGGTCGTTCGAACGTGTTGGCTTTCCGGGCAACATGCCGTTCGTTTTTAAATGATTGGCACGAATTTCGTCTATGCGTTGCATGTGTTCCGGTGCGCTGAGTACTGCGGTAATTAATGGCCGGCCTTCATAGGTACTGCCATAGGCTGAAACCTTCACCTGGTTGGGATATGCACGGGCGGCAACCTCAAAATACTGCACCACCTTATGCCAGGGTGTGAAACGTTCTCCGGGTTCATACCCGAGAAAATCTTTCGGAGTGGGCAACACCTGAGCCATAGCGGCCAATGGAAACACGCAAATAAATAATAATAGTTTTCTATACATGCTAACTTTTTAGAGTGGTGAAATTAGTAAACAAAACGGCTTTGGCGTGCATTTGGTTTGATATGAACTTTAGAATCAACCTATTAAAACCTGAATATTAATATAAAATTGCACTCAGATTAAAGCCAACAGTAATGAAATGCTATTTTTACAAACAATTTTTAACATCTGCGTAGGTTTTTTAAAATATTAAAGAGGATTTTGCTGGTCATTTTGATCCTGCTCATCACACTCATTGTGTTGATCAACCTTCCCCCTGTGCAAACCTGGCTGGTAAAACAGGCTGCCGGATATTTCTCTGATGAACTGGGTACAAAGGTTTCAATTAAAAAGGTAAACTTCAGACTGTTTAATAAACTGGTGCTGGAAGAGTTGCTGGTAGAGGATAAACAATCTGATACACTGTTATTTGCCGGTGCGGCGCAGGTAAATGTAACCGACTGGTTCTTTGTGAAAGATAAGATTACATTGAAGTACCTGAGTTTAGAGGATGCCAAAGTGCATATGAAGCGTACCGATTCTGTGTGGAATTATCAGTTCATCGCCGATTATTTTGCAGGCCCCAAAAAAAACAAAAAGAAAAAGAGTGCCATAGAGTTTAACCTGAAGGAACTGCATTTCAACCGGGTACATTTTATAAAAGAGGATCGCTGGATTGGACAACGCATGGCTGTTTCACTCGAAAAAGCAGGTGTTTGGGTGGAGGGGCTCGATATGAAAAAGCAAAGCCTCATTATTCGGGAAATTGCACTCCACAAACCCGTATTTGAACAATCTGATTTTCAGGGTAACCGCCCAACACGCCCCCCATCTATTAAAAACATACTCAAAGGTGGCCAATTTCAATGGAACAATGGCGGCTGGAACATCTTGCTTCGAAAACTGAATGTAACAGCCGGAGCATTTAAAAATGATAAAGAAACCCTTCGGGATTCGTATGTCGATCAATTTGACGGGCAGCATATTCACTTTACGGATATCAACGGCTCTCTGGATTCTGTAGTGCTTTCCGGCGATACAGTACGTGCTATTGCCCACATATCAACCAAAGAAAAAAGCGGCCTCCATATTCGTCAGCTCAATGCCCGCCTTCATTTTTCTCCGGTGCTGTTTGAATTTAAAGATTTGTTGCTGGAAACGGATAAAAGTACACTGGGGAATTATTATTCCATGTCGTATGAAAGTTTTAAAGCCGACATGGGCCAGTTCATACACAATGTGTACCTGGATGCACGGTTTGAACGCAGTACGCTCAACAGCGACGACCTGGCCATATTTGCCCCTGCATTGAAAAACTGGAAAAGAGTATTCAATATCCATGGAAAATTTAAGGGAACAGTTGACAACTTCAGTGCCCGTGAAGTGGATATTCAAAGCGGCATGTCGGCATACAAAGGCACACTGGCTATACGTGGATTACCGGATATGAACAGTACATTCCTTGACATTGAAGCGGATGCACTCGCCACCCATTACTACGATGCCATTCAAATTATGCCGGCACTCAGGCAAGTGAAACAACCCCGTATCAGCAGTCTGGGGGCGATTCAATTCACAGGCTCGTTCACCGGATTCCTCAATGATTTTGTTACGCACGGAGTAATCAAAACGCATATAGGAACCCTCCACGCCGATTTGAACATGAAGTTGCCGGAAAAAGGGGTTCCGGCCTACTCGGGCACACTGTCTGCAAACCGGTTCAACATAGGCCGGTTTTTAAATGTACCGAAGTTGGGACCCATTACATTTAAAGGGAATGTAGCTGGCGTGGGTTTTTCCGCCAACGACCTGAACATGAATTTCGATGGAACCGTTTCACAAATGTATTATAACGGCAAGCCATACACGAATATTAGTGTGGTGGGAGATTTTGATCCGAAATTCTTTAAAGGACATCTCTCGATTAACGATCCGAAACTACGTTTGAAAACACTCGATGGCACCATCCGACTGGAAGGTGAAGAAATGGAGATTAACGCCGATGCCGATTTGGAATATGCAGATTTACAAGCGTTGGGTATATCGAAAGACAGTATGCAACTCAAAGGGTTGTTCAATGTGAATTTTACCGGTAGTAATATTGATAATTTCCTTGGATACGCCAGGATAACGAATGCTGAATTGATGCACGAAGGGCAGCAACTTTCTTTTGATTCACTTACACTGAATTCATGGATTGAAGACGATATCAAACACCTTTCTCTCAGCACCAATGAACTGGATGCATCCATCACCGGCAAATTCAACATTTTAGACCTTCCCAACTCATTCAAATTTTTCCTCAGCAGGTATTATCCAAATTACATCGGGAAACCGGATTATGCAGTGAGTGATCAGGATTTTACCTTTCAGGTGGAAACCCGCGAAGTTGCTCAATATGTACGATTATTTGACAAACGCCTGAACGGATTTAATGACGCCGTGATCAGTGGAAAACTCGACATCATTAATTCAGAACTGGATTTAAAAGCGAGTATCCCGGGTTTCAGTTATCAGGATAAACAATTGAATCATGTGGAACTCACAGGGGAAGGAAATTCCACAACAGTGAGTATGGACATTACCGCGGGCAACATCAAAATATCCGATAGCCTTCAATTTCCTAAAACACAAATCAAGTTATCTTCCAGCAATGATATTTCATTCATCAATATTAAAACCAGTGCTGACAAAACCCTGAATGATGCTGAGCTCAATGCCAGCGTTCAAACATTACCGGATGGTGTTAAAATCAGATTCTTCCCTTCATCTTTTATACTGAATGATAAGAAATGGGAACTGGCCAAAGACGGAGAATTAACCATCCGCAAACAATTTGTAGATGCCAACGAAATCCGATTTGTACATAAAGACCAGCAAATTATCATTGATTCGGAACTGTCTGATGAAACCGATCAAACCCACCTTACGGCCAGACTGCAAAATGTTCGGTTACAGGATTTCACTCCCCTGTTTATGCGAAATCCGAAATTATCGGGAGCCGTTAGCGGGAAAGCCAAACTCTCTAACCTTTTCGGAAAACAAACCGTTGAATTTGAAGGTAGTGCCGACAGCTTTGCATTGAACGACCGATACATTGGTAGTGTTACCCTCGATGCAGCCCTGAACAATGGTACCGGAGAACTCACGTTTGATGCTGCCGCGAAAGATTCAGGATATGATTTTCAACTTTCAGGAGAAATGAACCTGAAAGATTCTACCCGTGCAATGGCGATACAACTGGATGCAGAGGAGATGAATCTTGAAATCCTGGAGCCTTTCCTGGGTACCATTTTTTCCGACATGAAAGGTATCGCCAAAACAAACCTCAAAGTATATGGGGAACCTCGCAGGCTTTTCCTGGTGGGTGATGCGTATCTGGATTCTGCATCATTCCTGATTGCGTATACACAGTGCCGTTATAGCATTGCACGTCAACGCATTCAATTCAACAAAGATGAAATAAACCTCGGGCGTTTACGCCTCACCGATACCCTCGGTAACAGCGGTACGCTTACCGGAAAAATCGGACATGAATTTTTTGACAAACTATATTTCGACAATCTCCGTCTGGAAACATCGAAGATGATGCTGCTGAACACCAACGCCGTTCACAATGAGCAATTTTATGGCAGTGTGATCGGTTACGCAAACATGCAAATCAATGGCCCGCTCACCAATCTGGTGATGAATATCAAAGGACAGCCCAATGCAACAGACACGAGTTATATTTATCTTCCCACCGGTTCTACCTCACTGGAAACAGCCACAGTAGATTATATAGAGTTTGTCAAGTTCGGGGAACTGATGGAAGAACCCAAGTTTGCCGAAGAAACCAATATACTGGTGATACTTGATATTGATGCCACCCCTTCGTGTAAGGTAAATGTTATATTAGATGAAGAAACGGGTGACGTACTCAAAGCACAAGGCAACGGAAAACTGAGCATTCGTGTGGGCAACAAAGAACCGATGTCTATGCGTGGCCGTTATGTGCTAACCAAAGGAGAATACAATTTCAATTTTCAAACATTTCTGCAAAAACCTTTCTTGCTCACTGAGGGCGGAAGCATATCCTGGAACGGAGATCCGTATCAGGCCATCATTGATATAGAAGCGGAGTACATTGCCAAACGCGTGGATGTAAGTGTACTGGCTACTGCAGGCGGATACCGCCAGAGAGAAGATGTAACGATTGTTGCCCAACTCACCGGTGTCCTGCAAAAACCGGATATTCAATTCGACATTCAGCTACCGGATAAAAGCGAGATTAAGAATGATTACATCGCTGCCAAAAAACTCGCTGATTTCAGAAATGATCAGGCTGAAATGTACAAACAGGTGGCCAGCCTTTTGTTGTTCAACAGCTTTATTGCCGGCACGCAATCATTCCTGTCTGCTGAAAACACCCTCACCTTTGCCACCAGCACCATCGGTGGCATCATGAGCGGATTGCTAACGAACATGCTGAACAAAGAACTGGAAAGAGCCACCAAAGGCATATTATCTACCTACGTTGAAATCAACCCAACCATCAACCTGCAAACAGCAGCCAATCAGTTACAAGCGAATGTGAAAGCCGGATTGACCTTCAATTTCAGTAAGCGTTTATTCATGCTCGTGGGTGGTAATTTGGAATACAACAACCCCGCTACATTGCAACTGGCACGGCGCGGATTGCTCACGCCCGACATTACCATTGAGTGGCTATTGAATAAGGATGGTTCGCTGCGGATTGTAGGATTCAACAGAACCAGTATTGACTTAACGATAGGCCAACGCAACCGCTCGGGTGTGCAACTTTCTTACCGGAAAGATTTTAATCGCTTAACTGATATCTTCAAAAGCAAAAAACAAATTGAAGCGCTAAACCTGAAGCGCCGCAATGAAAGAGATGCCACCCATGTGAAGGAAAATTAAGGCAGTAAACTGTTCAATATTTCATGTCCGAGTTTATCCCGTTTGGTTTGCAGGTATTTTTCGTTGTGTATGTTGGGTTTCATTTCAATAGGAATGGCTTCTGTAATTTCAAGCCCATATCCCAGTAACCCAGCACGTTTGCGCGGATTATTGCTGATCAGTTTCATTTTGGAAACACCCAAATGACGCAGAATTTGTGCACCCACCCCGTAATCTCTTTCATCCATTCCAAAACCCAGTTTTAAATTGGCTTCTACTGTATCCATGCCTTCTTCCTGCAATTTATATGCCTTGAGTTTGTTCAGTAAACCAATCCCCCGCCCCTCCTGATTCATGTACAACAAAATACCTTTTCCGGCAGATTCAATCATCTGCATGGCCGCATGTAACTGCTCCCCGCAATCGCAACGCAGTGAACCGAGAATGTCTCCTGTCATACAACTGCTGTGCACACGCACCGGTACCGATTCCTCAGCACTCCAATGGCCTTTCATCAGGGCCATGTGTATGTCGCCTGTATTTACTTGTTTGAATGCGATTAAATCAAACACCCCGTAGAGTGTAGGCATTTGAACACGCACTTCTTCTTCAATTAAACTTTCAGTTTGCAAGCGATATTCTATCAAGTCTTTGATAGATATAATTTTCAGGTTAAACTTTTCGGCAATCTTCAACAAATCGGGTAAACGCGCCATAGAACCATCTTCGTTCATGATTTCAACCAATGCACCCGCGGGGGCAAATCCTGCGAGTCGCGCAATATCTATGGTTGCTTCTGTATGTCCTGCCCTGCGCAATACGCCACCCTTCTTGGCTTTTAGCGGAAAGATGTGCCCTGGCCTGCCGAAATCTTCAGCAGTTATAGATGGATCAATTAAAGCACGTATGGTTTTAGAACGATCATGTGCTGAAATACCGGTGGTACATCCATGTCCCAGTAAATCAATACTTACGGTAAATGCAGTTTCATGAGCTGAGGTATTATCCACCACCATCGGATGCAATTTCAATTCGCGGCAACGCTCTTCGGTGAGCGAGGCGCAAATCAAACCGCGGCCATGCGTTGACATGAAATTGATAACCTCCGGCGTTACATTATCTGCTGCTGTAACAAAGTCGCCTTCATTCTCTCTGTCTTCATCATCCACAACAATAATCAATTTGCCATTTCGCACATCTTCAATCGCTTCCTCAATGGTGTTTAACATTGTAAAAAATTTTTGCAAAGTTACTCTACCACATTCACACTCCGTCCAATTCATTCGCTCCGAAAGGTACCTGTGAATCCTAACAATATGTTAATAAAAGTTCAATTGCAGTGATTAAATATTGTGTTTCTTTGCATTACAACAATCCGACAGTATATGAATATTAAAAATTTACTATTTGTAATAGCTTTATTTATAGCTATTCCAATCGCATCCAAAGCACAGGTAACTACCAGTAGCCTGACCGGTTATGTTAAAAATGAAACGGGCGAAGCGATGGTAGGAAGCACGGTAGAATTGGTGCATATTCCAACCGGTACCACCTACCGGACTGTTTCGCGTAAGGGTGGCCGTTATGATTTAGTGAACCTCATTCCGGGCGGGCCTTATAAGCTCACCATTTCTAATGTAGGGTACACGCCTTTCACGGAACCTTCGCTCAATCTGCCCTTAGGTGAGAATACGCGGGTGGATGGAGATCTGGCCTCAACTGCTACCAGTTTAGAAGGGGTGGTTGTTTCCGGCACATCTACCTCTCCGGCACGTAAAAAAACCGGAGCCGGTACCAATATCAGCAATCAGCAAATCAATGCATTGCCTACGTTGAGCAGAAGCATTCAGGATTTCACCCGTTTAACACCACAGGCAAATGGCAACTCCTTTGCCGGTGCCAACAACCGTTTCAACAACATCACCATTGATGGTGCGGTAAATAATGATGTGTTCGGATTGTCGGGTTCAGGTACGCCGGGCGGACAAGCCGCAACGACGCCGATATCCCTCGATGCCATTCAGGAAATACAGGTAGTGCTGGCTCCATACGATGTAACGTATGGCAATTTCACCGGTGGTGGTGTAAATGCCGTTACCCGTTCCGGAACCAACCAGTTTGAAGGTTCTGTTTATTATTTCATGCGCAATGAAAATACAATCGGGAAAGATGTGGTTACCCGCCAGAAATCAACCAAGTTCGACGACAATCAATTTGGTGCTCGCATTGGCGGCCCCATCATCAAGAATAAATTATTCTTCTTTATCAACGGAGAGATGGCCAGAAGAACAGCACCCACCCTGTTTAACGCCGGTGAAGATGGTGCTATGCTCACAGAGCAGGAAGCCATTGACCTGAGAGATGATGTACTCACGCGTTTCAACTATGACATGGGTGGATATGCTCCGTTGAACGCCGAAACACAAAGTAACAAATTGTTTGGCCGTGTAGACTGGAATATCAATGATAACCATCGCTTAACAGTGCGTCATAATTACATCAAAGCTTTTGACGACAATATCAGCCGTTCTGCCAACTTGTTCCGCTTTGAAAACAACACGTACCGTTTCAACAACGAACAGCACATTACAGTTGCAGAACTAAGAAGTAAGTTCGGACGCAATGTTACCAACAACCTCATCATCGGTAACCACCGCATCAGAGATTTCAGAACTACATACGGAGCTTATTTCCCATCTGTAGAAATCAGTCATATCGGTGGAACCATTCAATTCGGTTCTGAAAGAAGTTCTACTGCCAATGAATTAGATCAGGATATTATAGAAGTAACCAACAACCTGAAAATCTTCAAAGGCAAACACACGTTCACCGTGGGTACACACAATGAATTCTTCCAGTTCAGAAATTTGTTCATCAACAATGCAAACGGAAGATGGCGTTTTGGTTCATTGAACGACTGGTATGCCAATGCACCCCGTCAGTTTGATGTAACTTACTCAGCCAACAAAGCTGAAAATCTTCGACCTGCTGCCGAGTTCAAAGCCGCACAATTGGGTTTCTATATTCAGGACGAAATTCAATTCAATCCTAAATTCCGCTTAACGGTTGGCTTGCGTGCCGATATGCCTATTATAAATACTACTCCGGCCTACAACCGCGTAGTGGATTCTACTTTTGGAGGAAAATACACTACCACTACTTTACCCGAAAGGCAATTGTTGTGGGCTCCCCGTGTTGGATTTAATTATGATGTAGAAGGAAACCGCAAAACCATCGTTCGTGGTGGTATAGGGGTGTTTACCGGCCGTGTGCCTTTTGTATGGATTGCAAATCAATTCGCTTACACCGGGTTGTTGTTAAGCACTACCAGCCAGGTAGATAACACGCCTACCACTGCACCATATACCGTGAATGATGGGAACGGATTTACACCGGATGTAGACCCATCTACCATTGGTGTGGCTTCCGGTTCCAGCTTCGAGGTGAACCTGATTGATAAAAAGTTCAAGTTGCCTCAGGTGTTGCGTTTCAACCTGGGTATCGACAAAAAATTACCGGGTGATGTAAACCTGACCATCGAAGCGTTGTATTCAAAAACATTGAACAATGTATTGTATCAGGATATAAACCTCACAGCCCCTGTGGGCACGGTGAACCCTATTTACAACAACGGTTTTGATGATCGTATTGCCTATGCATCCTCGAATGCCGGCCGTCGAATTAACCCGAACATCACCACTGCTATACTTACTACCAATACAGATGAAGGATACTCATTCAATGCAGGATTTACTTTGAATAAAACCTGGAAACATTTCTTCGGACAAGTTTCTTATAACTTCAACAATGCGCAGGATGTGAACAGTGGTACAAGTTCTACGGCCCTCTCTAACTGGGAATTTGTACAGGTAGTTGGAAATCCGAACAATCCCCCACTGGCCACATCTTCCCATGAGTTACGTCATCGTTTTACCGGTGTGTTCTCTACTAACTTTGAATATGCCAAACATTTCAAAACAACCGTTTCTTTGTTCTATCAGGGTAATACCGGTCGTCCGTTCACATATCTCGTAAATGGTGATTTGAACAGTGACGGAAGATTTGGTAACGATTTATTGTATGTTCCGGCAGATCCATCACAAATTACCTTCATTGATCGTTTAAGTTCATCGGGTGCGGTGATACAAACGGCTGCAGAACAATCTGCTCAGTTTTTTGCTTTCATTGAAAACGATCCATACTTATCTAAACGTAAAGGAAAATATGCAGAAAGAAACGGTGCAGAAACTCCCTTTGAGCATGTGATTGACATGCGTATTGCGCAAGATTTCTTCGTACATGTAAACGGTAAAAAACACAACCTGCAACTTACGTTGGATATTTTCAATATCACTAACCTGATCAACAAAGATTGGGGTCGCCAGTATTTTGTATCAAATCAGGCATACACATTGTTATCTACTGTTTCGCGTGGTTCCGGAGCGAACCAACAAATTGGTTATAACTACACCGAACGTGTTCCCTGGACTACTTCATTCGGTTCAAGATGGCAAGGCCAGATTGGCTTGCGTTATAGCTTTAATTAATGGATCAGACCATCATTTCAAAAGCTGTCTTCTAACCGGAGACAGCTTTTTTTATTTAAGAAAATAAAAGAAGTATGTGTTGTATGCTACCTATGTCGTTTTTTTGCCCCAAGCCCAATGCAGGAAAACAGGGAATGCTTTAGCCCATGTAGCTACATCGTGTTTTCCATCCGGTAATTCGAGGTATTGAATGCGCTCTTCGGGATATCCTTTTTTATAGAGTTCACCGATTAAATACACGGTATCATCGATTACATCTATCACTCCATTGTGATTTCGGTCGGCTGTTTCATCCAGTATACCTACTTCAAAGAAAAACCTCAGCCACGGATAGTAATGGCCTTTCTTGATTTCCTGTTGCATGATTAAGTGCTTCTGCTCATCAAAGTAAGGCAATTCCTGCGCTATAGAACGCCACCAAAGGGAACCGCTGAAAACGCCTGCCAAGCTGAATTCCATTGGATATTTCCATACAATACTTAAAGCGCATAACCCGCCGAGGGAGAAACCGGCAAACGCTTTTTCACGAAACGACTGAATTTGATATTGCTTGCGGATGTACGGGAGCAATTCTTCCAGCACAAACTGGCTATATAAACCGGCACGGGCGCCCCTGCCCTTGTAATCCGGCACATCTACCACCCCATATTCATTTTTGCGATCTGTACCGCAATGAATACCCACACACATGAGTTCTACACCGGATGCAGACAGAAAATCGCAATACATGGGCTCAAAGGGCATACGCTCCAAATCCTGCCCATCATTGATGAGCAGCAAGGCTAGTTGTCCGTTTGTATAGGTTTCAGGCAGATAACAATCGAAGATTACTTCTCGCTCCAAAAAAACAGACTGCAGGGTAAAGGTTTCTTTCATGCAGGTTACATCCGTTCCCATAAACATGTATAAATATAAGCATCTAGCGCTAGAAAATGGCACTTTAGTAGCAAAAACATAATTTGTTTTATTAATGCTTACAAAATATATTTGGAAGCAACAGTATTCAATCATGTAAAATTTAAAAGATGAAAAAGATAGGTGTATTGTATGGAAAAGAAAGAAGTTTCCCGGAAGCTTTGGTACAAAAAATAAACAGTATGCAGGTACCCGGTATTATGGCAGAACCGGTACGTATTGATAAAGTCATGCAGGGTGAACCATGCGGATATGCCGTGATATTTGATCGTATATCGCACGACGTTCCATTCTACAGAGCATACCTGAAAAATGCGGCTTTAACCGGTACTGCAGTCATCAATAATCCTTTTTGGTGGAGTGCAGATGAAAAGTTTTTCAATAATTGCCTCGCTACAAAAATTGAAGTGCCCGTTCCAAAAACGGTTATTCTTCCTTCAAGAAAAATGCCGGCGGATACATCTGCAGATTCTTTTTCCAATCTTTCCTATCCGTTAGACTGGGAAGGTATATTTAATTATGTTGGATTTCCGGCATATATGAAACCACATGCGGGAGGCGGATGGAAGAATGTATATAAAATTACCGACATGGATGATTTCTTCAGTAAATATGCAGAAACCGAAGAACTCGTGATGTTGTTACAGGAAGAAATTGTTTTCGAAGAGTATTACAGATGCTATTGTGTAGGCGGAAAATATGTGAAGATTATGAGCTACGAACCCCGCAATCCGCACCACCTTCGGTATGCCGCTGATTTCAGGCCCGATCAAAAGAAACTAAAGATGCTGGAAGATATAGTCATCAGAATCAATCAATACCTTGGTTACGATTTCAACACCGTGGAACTGGCACTTCGCAACGGAGTACCATACGCCATCGACTTCTGCAATCCTGCTCCGGATGCTGACCGTGCCAGTGTGGGTGAAGAAAATTTTGCGTGGGTGGTAGATACGGTAGCAACCTATGCCGTGGAAAAAGCACAACATCACAAAGATGGTATGGATAATTTAACCTGGGGAGAATACATTAAAAAAAGTTCATCTAAACAAAAGCTGTACTAACGGTATAGCATACTCTAATATTTCAAATTTTCAATATGGCATCACTGGCATACAAACAATTTACCATTGGCGTGGAGGAAGAGTACATGGTGTTAGATCCGGTAACCCTGGAACTCAAAAGCCACGAGCAGAAAATTGTACATGAAGGACAAAAAGTTATCCGTGACAAGGTAAAAGCCGAAATGCATCAGGCGGTGGTAGAAGTAGGAACCGACATTTGTGCAGACGTTGACGAAGCCTTTATGGATGTGAGTACCTTACGGAAAACCATACACGCCATTGCCGATGACCTCGGTTTGAAAATGGGCGCAGCCGGTACCCACCCTTTCAGCCATTGGGAAAGCCAGTTGATCACCGATCATGTCCGCTATAGTGAAATTGTAAATGAACTGCAGGAAGCTGCACGCAGTAACCTGATTTTTGGATTGCATGTACATGTGGGGATGGAAACCCGTGAGCTGGCTATCCACATCGCCAACTCGGCCCGCTATTTTCTGCCACACGTATTTGCACTCAGTACGAATAGTCCGTTTTGGGAAGGACGCCAAACCGGTTACAAATCATTCCGGACCAAAGTGTTTGAAAAATTTCCGCGTACCGGTATCCCGGATTTTTTCGGAAGCATAGAAGATTACGATAATTATGTAAAATTGTTGATCAAGACAAATTGCATCGACAATGCCAAAAAAATATGGTGGGATTTACGCGTACACCCATTCTTTAATACGGTTGAATTCAGAATTTGCGATATCCCGCTCACGGTGCATGAAACCATTGCCATCACGGCTTTATTCCAGGCTATTTGTGCAAAATTATATAAACTGCGAAATCAGAATCTGAACTTTATCATTTATCCGCGGGCGCTGGTCAACGAAAATAAATGGAGAGCCAGCCGGTATGGTATTGAAGGCAACCTGATTGATTTTGGGAAAGAGATGGAAGTAAACAGCCGTGTGTTGATTTATGAACTACTCGATTTTGTGGATGATGTGGTGCCACAACTGGGTAGCCGCCATGCCATCAATTATGTACACAAAATTCTGGAAAGCGGTACGGGTGCCGACAGGCAATTAAAGGTGTATGAGGATACACGCAACCTGACAGCAGTTACCGATTATATTCAAACGCAATTTTTACACGGTATTTAACGCAAAAGATTAATAGACCCTTTACGATTCAGCACCTCACCGTTGTTCAAGGTAATGCGCACAACATAAATGTACACCCCGGAAGGCTGTAGTTTGCCCTTGTGTCGGCCATTCCAGCCATTGATGGTATTCTTAGCCTCGTATATCTTTTCTCCCCATTGATTAAAGATGAGCATTTCTGTTTCGCGAATCTGATGGCCATACACCCTGAAAAAATCGTTTATACCATCACCGTTAGGCGTAAACGCATTGGGGATGTAAATCTCCTCGTCTCCTTCAATCACTTCAATTTGTACAGACGCCGTATCCAAACATCCGACCGGGTTTTGTCCTACCACACTGTATGTAGTTGTACTCACCGGGAATATCGTTTGAACGGTCAGGGTTCTGTCTGTAAACGCCGATTCCGGCAACCAGTTTACCACAGTAAAAGCGGTGGATGCACTGGCAGTAAGCGTTACATTTCCACCGGGATTCACGGTTAAGGAAGATGCAGTTAAAGTGATCTCTGGATTAGAAACCGTTACATCCACTTCAACCTCATCAGCACAACTGCCTTGCTCCACCCTATAACGAATGGTTGTTGTACCTTCTGCAATGGCTGTTACCAAACCACTGTTGCTAACGGTTGCTACCGACGTATTGCTGCTCGTCCAGGTACCTCCTGCGATAGCATTCGACAATAACGAAACCATAGAGGCATTCATACATATTAACGTGTTGCCGGTTATAGGTTGCAAATTGATGTTACTCACCTGCACTATAATTTCTGTACGATTACTTTCACATCCGGCCACGGTTTGACTTACAAAGTAACTGGTGTTTCCTGTGATAGTGGTTACAGGTGTAGGGGCTGTGGCAGAACCGGTTCCTCCAGTGGCTGTTGTGTACCAAAGCAGGTTACTACCGGTGGCGGATAACGGCGTTGCCGCATCTCCCACACAATACAACACCGGTGAAGTTACTGTAGGAGCTGCAGGTGTTGCTGGTGCCGCATTGATTGTTACGGTAGCCGCTGCCGTGCAACCATCCGCCGTACGAACGGTGATGGTGTAAGTGTTGGGAGTTAATCCACTGAAGGTTGTTGTACCCTGAAAGTTCGTACCATCAATGCTATACGTTAGCCCGGTGCCTACTGGGGAAGTAACATCAATACTCCCGGTAGCCTGGTTGCAGGTAGGTTGAGTCAGCGTGGCTACAGGGGCTGACGGTGCACCGGGTGCCGGAGGAATCGTTAGGGTGGCTGTTCCCCTACATCCTCCTGTTTCAAGCACTGTGACAGTATAATCTCCCGGTGTCAATCCATTGAAAACCGGACTATTTTGAAAATTGACTCCGTCGATACTATACGTATAGGCGGCACCGATAGGCGCATCTACCGTTATGCTTCCTGTGGCAACCGTACATGTAGGTGCAGTTGTGCTGACCGTAACGGAAAAGCTGCTTCCTCCCTGAACGCGCATAGATTGTATCCAAGCGGCATTCGCGGTAGTGTTTGGTGCGCCCGGAGTTTCTTCTGCAGTACCCGCAATTCCAACCAACCAGCTTGCGGCCGTGGTATACAAATCATCCGATAGGTAACAGTTGCTTCCTGCAATCACCGGACCTTTATTCACTGTGGGCGTTTGAGCACCAGTAGCGGGAACAAAACCAAACTGAATAGAAAAATGTGCTGTGGCTCTGTTGGCAGGATTCACAATGATTACAGCATCCCCTCCGTTGGCTAAACCTACAGGCACCCAATCTGTAGTGGCACTATAATTCGCGGTCGGATATACGTATGTGGTAGACGATGGAGAAACAGGTTCTATAATGTTTTGTTCAAGGAAGGTACTGTTGATGGGAAGGATATACACATAATCATCATTCGCATCGGTAGGGTCGTTGGCGCCTGCAGGAATACCTGTATTGCGGTCATCAGGATTATAAATAAGGATGATAGACCCGTACGGAACCGCTGCCCAGTTGGGATCATCTTTAAAACGGAAATGGCCTGCTGCAATACCGGTTCCGGAGCCTCCATACCAACCGTTGTGGTCGTCGAAAATCCAATTCCGTAAATCAGCAGTACTATCGGTGCACGTACGAGTGCCCACCACGAGCAACTCTATAAATTCTCTGGAACCCTGGTTCCCCTGAGAAAATTCATTTACAATTAAATTGGTTTGAGCATGTATCGACTGCAAACAAAAAACCAAGATCAGGCAACAGTAAAATTTCCGCATACTGAAAAAGTATTAAATAAACGGCGAAATTAATGATTTGGCGGGAGATATTTCAGTCTTATTGGTAAACAATTATCATTATTTGGTTGATTGTAGAAAGTTATACAAAATGATGTGCTATCCGTTGTAACAACAGATTAAATAAATGCTATTAAATTTCAGGATGGTAGCCCGATATAAATGTTACAATGTGCTATTCTTTATTTGTATCTACCGTATTGTGTTATTGAAGAGCCCCTCAGACAACATACGAGAATTTCTAAAAATAGAAATGAGTAGATTTAGCTTGTCGATGCCTACTATTGTACTCATCAATCTGTATCATAAAATCACTATTAAAAAATACAAGTAATTCATTATGAAATTATCTATTGAGAAATGATTTATTACAATGTACTGATGATTCATTTTTAAAGAAAAAAATTTTCAGGAAAGTGTGTCAATTGTAACAATTTTGTGTTTTAAATATTATATTACAACACATAGTTGAATCCACATGAAAAACCAAACAATACATGGCATTTTTGCCAAAATGTACAACCGTTCCTCAAAAGTTAAGGAAACATATATTACGTACAGGGCTGCCATTGCAGATTCATCTGAAGGCGCAATATTCAGCAAATGGCTGAAAGCGAACACAATAACTTGGAACACTGGATATAAAATAATGTTTGGCCACAAAGCAAATGAGGCAATTGGCTATTCTATGAAAATGCATATCTCTGAGTCAGTGTGGAATGTAGAAAAGTTACTACAGGAATAAATTACGCAACATTGAAATGATTCATCACTTTGAAAAAGTGCGTATCAAAAAAA
Source organism: Ferruginibacter sp. (assembly GCA_019638635.1). Lineage (GTDB taxonomy): Bacteria > Bacteroidota > Bacteroidia > Chitinophagales > Chitinophagaceae > Ferruginibacter. The sequence goes on from JAHBTM010000010.1 coordinate 51,260, forward strand.
TGGCGATCAATAAAATGCTTCTCTAACTGCTTCTCCTCTTTAATCATAGCTGGGGTAATTACAGGAGTTTCGAAAAATGCAAGAGATATTTGCCCCGGAATATTTCTGAAGCTGAAAAAGAACCCATTTTACAATATGTTGAAAAAGAAAAAAGCCAGTGAACTTATGATCACATACAACGAACTTGTCATTCATAAAACAACAGCATGAAACATGGACAAATAGAACTTGAAGAATTTCAAAAAGTAATTAACGATCTGGAGCAATATTAGAAGATCATAACCCAATCTCCTCCATAATGAAAAATAAAATAAAGATATTGGTCGCAGAGCATGATAAACATGATCAAGAAATGATTCTTACCGAACTAAAAAGTGGTGGCATTCATTTTGAAATTGAAATGGTTCAAAACGAATCTCGTTATCGAAAAGTTCTGAAGAATTTTCTACCGGATATAATCTTGTGCGACTATACCTTTCCTTCTATTCACGAAACTACCGCTTTTACAATCAGAGAGGAACTTGCACCTGACACTCCTTTTATCCTGATATCCGGTCATATTGATGAAGAGAATGCTATTGAGCTGATTAAACAAGGGGTAACTGATATCGTGATAAAGGATAGAATATTCACACTCAACACAAAAATCATTCGGGCATTAAATGAGGCCGAAGAGCGTAAGCAAAAATATATAAAGGAAAAAGAACTGGTAGTTAGTGAATATCATTTAGCTGAAGCCCAGAAGGTGGCTAAAATGGGTAGCTGGCAATTTGATGTACATACCGGATGGATCACTTGGTCAAAAGAACTATACAATATATTTGGTGTAGATAATAAAAAATTCAACTCTACCTATGATTCATACCTAAACCTGATAGATGAAGATGACCGTTTATTGGTAAAACAAATCACCACAAATACTCAATTAACCGGAGCACACTTTACGGTAGAATATCGTGTTACAACTTCACAAGGCGAAAAACGAATTATTCGGGAACAAGGTTATGGGAAAAAAGATGAGGCAGGTAAAATTATTGCAGTGTTTGGCACAGCACAGGACATAACTGAACGCAAAAATGCTGAGAATGAAATTAAGATCAGTGAGGAAAAGCGAATGCTAATCATGAATGCAGCACTAGATGCAATAATTTGTATAGATATAAATGGATATATTACTTTCTGGAATCCTCAGGCTGAATTAATATTTGGCTGGACTGAAAAAGAAGCATTAGGTCAACTACTTGCCAACCTTATAATACCCGAGCAATACCGCAAAAGGCATAATGAAGGAATGGCACATTATTTAAAAACCGGTGAAGGACCCGTTTTGAATAAATTAATGGAATTATCTGCTATTACAAAAAATGATGAAGAATTCCCCATTGAATTAACCATAAAATCTATTAAACAAGAAGGTCATGAATTCTTTTGTGCCTTCATTAGAGATATATCAACACGTAAAAAAACTGAAGCAGCTTTACATAAGGCCTATATGGAAAAAAACATGGTTTTAGAAAGTATAGATGATGGATTTTTTGCCCTCGACACCAATTCGATTGTTACATATTGGAATAAAAGGGCAGAAATTTTGCTTGGTGAAAAAAAAGAAGAACTTATCGGGAAAAACCTGCATGAAGTTTTTACCACATGGGGCTCCAACATATTTTATGATAATCTCGTAAAAGCTTTAACAGAACGGATTACACTACATTTTGAAGCATTTTCGAGCATTAGCAATAAATGGTTTGCTGTTAGTGCTTTTGGCTCTGATAATGGATTGTCGGTTTATTTTAAAGATGTTACTGAACAAAAAAATGCAGCAGAAAAAATAAAAGAAAGTGAATTACGCTACCGTTCGCTCATTGAACAAGCAACGGATTCTATTTGTATTTTGGATGCATCAGGAAAATTCATTGAAGTGAATTCTAGCGCCTGCAGCATGTTTGATTATTCAAAGGAAGAGATGATGCAACTTTTCATGACGGATATTTTGTTTGAAGAAGACCTGGTGAAAGACCCAATAAGAATGGAGGAATTAAAATCAGGAAAAACAATTAGTAACGAAAGAAGAATTAAAAGAAAAGATGGAACAGCACTTGAAGTAGAACTGAGCGGAAAAATGATTGAGGATGGCAAAATCATAGTATTTGGACGGGATATTTCCGAACGAAAAGTTTCTGAAAGATTAATAAGAGAAAGTGAAGTTAAATACCGATCTTTTTTTGAAAGTAGTATGGATGGCACTTTGCTAACAGTGCCCAATGGAGATATTCTCTCGGCTAATCCGGCAGCCTGTGAAATATTTAAAATGACTGAAGATGAAATTTGTGTAGCAGGACTAAACGGTATTGTTGACCTGAACGATCCAAGATTACCTTTTCTACTGGAAGAACGACAACGAACAGGGAAGGCAAAAGGAGAACTTACATTTTTACGCAAAGACGGCAGCAAATTTGAAGCAGAAATATCATCCACTATATTCACTGATTCATTTGGCATGGATAGAACTTCCATGAGTATTCGTGATATATCAGAAAGAAAAGCAGCCGAAAATAAACTCAAACAAACTTCTAAAGAATTACAACAAACCCTTAGCGATCTTAATAAAATATTGGATTTCTCCATGGATATTATTTGTACTGTTGATAACTCAGGCAAATTTGTTCAGGTGAATGCCGCATCACGGGCCATATGGGGTTATAGTCCTCAAGAATTAATAAGCAGGCATTACACCAACTTCTTACATGCTGAGGATGTTGAGTTAAATGCATTAAAGAACATTGCCATTAAAAACGGAGAGCCGGCCACCATGTTCGAAAATCGATTTATTCATAAAAATGGAAGTATTGTACCCATGCTTTGGTCGGCAAACTGGGATGAGCAGGATCAACTGATGTACTATGTTGGAAAAGATGCCATCGAAAAGAAGAGACTTGAAAAAACAAATGAAATAGAACGACAGCGCTTTTATGGCCTGTATTTAAATGCCCCGTCTTGCATGGGTATTCTTAAAGGTCCCAACCATGTGTATGAAATGGCAAACCCGCTTTATTTAGAACTAATAGGCAAATCAGATATCATCGGTAAATCAGTAAAAGAAGTTTTGCCCGAATTGCAAAGTCAGGGAATAAATGAAATTTTAGATACTGTATATTCTACCGGCAATACTTTTTCAGCAAATGAAATGCTTGTGAAATTTGATTTGAAAGGTGATGGCGTATTAGTTGATACATATTTAAATTTTATTTGTCAGGCACATAGAAATCATGATGATGAAATAGATGGTATACTATTTTTTATGATAGATGTAACAGAACAGGTAATATCCCGCCGTAAAATTGAAGAAAGCGAAAAGCGCTACCGACAAATTGTTGAAACTGCGCAAGAAGGTATATGGCTAATTGGTGAAGACAATAAAACCACATTCGTTAATAGTAAGATGTGTGAAATTTTAGAATATACCGAAGCAGAAATGATAGGAAAAGATATCTATTTTTTCATGGATGAGGAGGGAAAACAAATTGCAGCAAACTTAATGCAAATGAAAAGGGAAGGACATGCAGGGCAGGATTACTTTAAGTATATTTCTAAATCCGGAAAAGAAGTTTGGACAAATTTATCGGCTAACCCGCTTTTTGATGAAAATGGAATCTATAAAGGTAGTCTTGCTATGGTTACTGATATTACAGAAAAAAAGAGAGCTGAGCAGGAAATGAGTTGGTTAATCAACAATACCCAAGAGTCTTTTATATTATTAGACACTTCACTGAATATAGTATCTTTTAACAACCAGTTTGAACAACTCTATTCAAAGTACCTGAAAAGCACTGTGGTAAAAGGGAATAGTATTTTAGACTATGCCCAACCGGAGAGGCGTACAATGGTACAAGAAATTTATTCACGTGTACTTAAAGGATTTGAGGAAGAAGCAGAAATAAATATTCCACTGCCCGACGGATCTGTAAAAACATTTGCCTTAAAATACAAACCTGCAAAAGATGAGCATGAAAAAACGATTGGCGTGTTTGTTTCAGCCATTGATATAACAGAAAAAAAGAAATCAGAACAACAATTGATCATCCAGGAAAAGCGATACCGTGCGCTTGTAGAAAATGGTGAAGATGGTGTAATTATTTTATCTCCTGAAGGTAATTTAGTATACACCTCTCCTACTACAGAAAAAATCTTAGGATACGCTGAAGAAGAGCTGTGGAAAATGAATTTGTTTAATTTTTTTCATTCTAATGATTTAGCTGAAGCAATGAAGGTATGGGAACAAGTGATGAATAATCCGGGTGTATCCTTGCCTGACAATACCATCCGTATTTTGCATAAGGATGGTAGTTGGCGATGGTTGGAGAGTACGCTCACAAATATGCTGCACGATCATGCACTAAATGGTATTGTGGTTAATTTCAGAGATGTAACAGAGAAAATACAAGGGGAACAATTACGGGAATTTGAACGAATTGATAAAGAGGCACTGATAAATACTACAAATGATTTTATATGGAGTGTGTCCAGTGAGTTCAAACTAATTGCGGCTAATGAAGCTTTCACTAAGTTCATGAAAGATTTCTACTCTTACACATTATTACCCGGTGATGAATTGCTTAAAAAGGGAATGTTTTCGGATGAATACCTTACGCTGTGGCAAGAGTTGTATAATAGGGTACTAAGTGGTGAATCAATAGTAAAAGAAATGCATAGACCTAGTAATGATAAACATTTTGAAAAATGGTTTGAAACTACACTCAACCCTATATACAGCAATCAAAAAGTAACAGGAATAGCCTGTTATTCCAGAGATACAACAGAACGCAAGCAAGCGGAAATTCATTTAAAAGCACTAAATGAAAACTTGCAAAAACAGGCTAAAGAACTCATTCTATCAAATGCAGACCTTGAACAATTTGCCTATATAGCTTCGCATGATCTGCAGGAGCCACTTCGTATGATAACCGGATTTCTTGCGCAGTTACAAAAAAAATATCATCAGATTATTGATGACAAGGGTAAACAGTATATTGAATTTGCAGTTGACGGAGCCAAACGTATGCGACAAATAATCCTCGACCTACTCGAGTTTTCCAGGGTGGACAGAACTGAAGACATGCGGGAAGATATTGACCTCAACGAGTTGGTTTATGAGGTTGAGATTATATTCAGAAAAAAGATACAGGAAAAAAATGCAACTGTTGTTTCAGACCATCTTCCTGTAATTAATGGCTTTAAGTCTCCCCTGCGACAGGTTTTTCAAAATCTGATAAGTAATGCATTAAAATATACAGAAAAGGAACAGCCCCCTAAAATAAAAATTACATCCATAGAGTTACAGGATTTTTGGCAATTTGCTATAACGGATAATGGTATTGGAATGGAAGCTGAATACTTCGATAAAATCTTTATCATATTTCAACGGTTACATAACAAAAATGAATATTCGGGAACAGGAATGGGACTGGCCATATCTAAAAAAATAATTGAAACTCATGGTGGGAGAATATGGGTGGAATCAACACTTGGAAAAGGGAGTACATTTTACTTTACTCTGCCTAAATTGAATGGAGAGATGAGTAACTAATGTGTATGATATATATTTAAATTTGAAAATACATTATGTGGACAGGAATTGGGTTTGCATGAGCTGAATGGGAACCACATTTCAGTTCACAAGTTTTAAATTAAAACATGTTTGTATACATCAGTTCTTTTGAAATGGAATACGGTTTTGAGGCTCATGATATAAAATGAATACTTAGTAGATCTAAAAAAGTAAATATTGTACCACATAATGTTAAGTTGATGTTTTTTGAACAAATCTGTTCATGATGATTATGAAAAAATATTTATGCCATAGCACCAGTACACAAATAACAGATCAGCAGGAAATATTGGCTGAACTTGTTACCAACATACATTTTGAGCAACAACCTGATTTAGAAATAAAATATGGAAAAGAAGTAAAGAAAATGTTCAAAGAGGATTCCTATTTTCATCTCTCATACCTCGCCGAAGCCATACGAATAGAAAGAATTGAAATATTTACCGATTACTTGAAATGGGCACAGGTTATGATGCAATCACGCGATATACCTCACCAAGACCTGGTTAGAAATTTAGCATTTTTAGATCAGGCCTGTAAACAAATATTGCCTCCTGATAATTATAGTACAGCTAGAGATTATATCAATAAGGGTACTGAAAGTTTGAAAAACCAAACCG
>JAHBTM010000100.1 GCA_019638635.1 Ferruginibacter sp.
GAAGATAAAGTGGTGCTTTCTACATTAGAAGATATGGCTGCTACCGACCCCGACAAACTCGTGCAGGCAGAAGCACTGAAGTATCTCGCCAAACTTAAGAACCCTCAACACCTCCCTTTGTTTACGAAGCATGTAACGGATATTTCCTACTCGGTATCAGGAGCAGCGTTGAAAGGCATATATAGTTTGGATAAAACGGCCGCTTTACCACTGGCCAAACAAAACGCTAAAGATGCCCGCGGGCTATTGGGTACCGTGGTTACTGAAATTCTCCTGGAATCGGGTACGGAAGCTGATTATGATGAGATTGCTGCCATTTACAGAAACATCCCTCCGTCAGAAGAAAAACTGGAGCAAACCATTCCTTACATCGGATTCCTGGAAAAGCTCAGTGATCTTGAAAAAGTAAAGCGTGGCATTGACGACATTGCAGCATTCCGCAACATGATACCGGCTGAATACCGTGTGTTCATAGATGAGTACTTTAAAATGCAATTAACCAAATTAGGAAAGAGCAAAGGGAAAGAGATACAACAGTATATTGAAAACGCGTTTAAATAACTGGGCGTGCCCCGCCACGGGCGGGTCGGGCTGTACGCTGTATCCGCCTTCGGCGAATGCCGCTGCCATCCCTCACGCATAAACGAAAAAAGCAGGATTACATCCTGCTTTTTTTATTCTGAAAGATTCTGTTGAAACTCTAAAATCCAATCCTTTCATGTTGGCAATTCAAGCAAAAGCATATTACCAACCTCCGCTGGCACCGCCACCTCCGAACGAACCACCGCCAAAGCCGCCGAATCCTCCACCGCCGCCGCCTCCGAATCCTCCGCCAAAACCACCGCCGTGGCTGCCGCCTCGTCCTGCTCCCCGCAGCAGTACATCTATCAGGAATGGGTCAATACCTCTTGCACCGCGCCGGCTCATGAATTGTCCACCTTTACCTCCGCCACGAGAGGAAAGGAAAATAATGACCAACATAATGATGATAAAGAGTACAAATCCGAACCCGCCGCTTCCTTTTGATTTTTTTCGAGGGGTGTTGTATTCCCCTTTTACAGACTGTATAATGGCATCCGTACCTAATTCAATGCCCCGGTAATAATCATCTCCTTTAAAATTGGGCACAATAATATCATTGATGATATGGCTTGCGGTCGCATCGGGCAATGCCCCTTCCAATCCGTATCCCGTTGAAATATTCAGTTTCCGGTCATTTTTGGCAATCAGGAGTACTACCCCATTATTAAATTCTTTTCCGCCCACACCCCATTTTCTACCTAATTCCATGGCATAATCCGCCACATCGTAACCACCGGTGGTGGGCACCAGTACAACGGCAATTTGTGTAAAGGAACTATCATCGAGGCGAACTAGTTTTTGTTCGAGGTGATCTATTTGAGCCTGTGTAAGGGTTTGTGTGTAATCGTTTACCAACCGGGGTGGATTAGGAGGTGCCGGAATGTCTTGTGCCATCCCGCTGCTGATGCCGGCGATCCACCATACTAAACAAAAAAATATTTTTAATCTACCGGTCATGTATTTCATTTATTTACCGAAAACGATTTCGTCGGGCAATTCATTTTTATCTTCTGTTGGAATATACGGGAAGTGTGTGTGCAGTGCTTCGCCGATGTGGTGGATGCAGTTGATGATTCCGTCAGACAGTTTGTTGTCTTTGAAATAGGGAATCATTTCCTTCACTTCGTTTTCCCAATAGGTTTGTCCAACCGCACGATAAATCCCTTCGTCGGCAAAAAGAGCTACTTCATGATCTTGGAGGGCAATATAGATGAGCACGCCGTTGCGGTGGTGGGTTTCATCCATCTCCAGCTTATAGAAAATTTCTGCAGCCCGTTCCAGGATATTCACATAAGGGTTATGCGATTCGATATAAATTCTAATTTCACCGCTGGTCCTTTGCTCACAGTTACGTATAGCCGAAAGTATATTGGCATTTTCTTCCTGTGTAAAGTACACGGGGTTGCTTTTTTTAAAGGAAAATATACCCACAGTTAAAATTTTATTTCAACACTGTTTTCAGCCCCGGCATCCGACTGAAAGCCGGTGTTCACTGAAAAGCCAAATATTTTTGCAACCAGGCTGGATGGGAAGCGCCTGACCGATTCATTGAAATCACGCACTGATTCATTAAAATCTTTTCTGGCCACTTTTATTCTTCGTTCGGTACCTTCCAGCTGCACCTGTAAATCCACAAAAGACTTTGTGCCCTGAATATCAGGATAACGTTCCACGGCAATAATCAATCGATTGGTTGCAGCAGCCAGTTCATTTTGAGCAGCCTGCTGTTGTTCATAATTTGCCTTATCCATGTTGTTCAATTGAACAGAAGCCGCTTTACTGCGCGCTTTCGTAACACTTTCGAGTGCCTCTTTTTCAAATTCCGACAACCCCCTTACTACATTCACCAAATTAGGAATCAGCTCTAACCTACGCTGGTACACATTCTGTAACTCACCCCATTGCAGGTTCATCTTCTCCTCTTTTTTCACGAATGCATTAAATGTGCTCCATATATACACGAGCAGGATGAGCAATACTCCAATCCCTATATACTTAAATGACTTCATGAATTACTTGGAAAAATCAACTTTAGGAGCTTTTTCGGCGCCTTCATCTGCCTGGAAGCCTTCTTTCTTTGTAAATCCAAATGCACCCGCCAACAGATTCATCGGGAAAGAACGCACTTTGGTATTATACACGTTGATAGCTTCGTTGAATTGTTTGCGGGAATTTTTGATGTTATTCTCGATTCCTTCCAACTGGCTTTGCAATTTCATAAAGCCTTCTGTAGCCTTCAGGTTCGGGTATGCCTCAACGGTAGCCAGTAAGCGGCTCAAAGAGCCCGACAACTGACTCTGTGCTGCCTGGAATTCTTGGATTTTTTCAGGAGTGAGGTTATCTGCGTTAATCTGAACTTTCGTGGCATTCGCCCTGGCATTCACTACATCCTGCAAAGTGGATTGCTCAAAATCAGCAGCTCCTTTTACCGTACTCACCAGATTATCCACGAGATCGGCCCGGTTTTGATATTCCGCTTCTACGTTGTTCCAGGCTTTCTTCACCACTTCATCCTGCTTCACTAATCCATTGTAACCGTTGCATCCCATAAAAACCAGTAAAATCAAAACACCGAGGACGACGAGCATTGTTATATTCTTCATATTTATAGAGTTTTATGCATTAAAATTAATGTATTTCTGAGAACTGTCTAAAATTAAGGGTTTAATTTACTGATACGTTTATGTGTTTCGAGGTACATAGGCAGTGCGGCAGACCCATACCAGGGATGAAACTCCACCACAAACACGCCGTTTGATACCGCCGGATCCTGCTCTACCAGTTTTATGGCTTCATCCACTGATGACACATTGAGGATGAATATCCCACGGAGGCCATCCGTGTTTTTCCCGAACGGACCGGCTACAACCAGATTCCCGCTCGCAGCCATTTTCTGAATATTATCCATGTGCCCTTTGAAGTAGGATGCCAGCTTGTCTTTATCGGTTTCCTTAGAAGGTCCTGTTTTTAAAATAGCCATGATATAATTTTTCATTCCATAATCATCTGCCCCGAGTGAATCAGCCAGCTTTGCATCGTACTCAATCACCGGAGTTTGAGCATACGAAACGTGTAAGAAGCATACGAAAAAACACATCCCAATCCATTTCATAGTATTGAAGTTGATGTTTGAAATCAGTTTAAATGGTAAGTTATATCATATCTACCCAATGCCAAAATATATGTGCATTTGCGTTACATTTGAACCCATACAGATTGAATCACTAAAACGTAACGTATGAACAAGGCAGCTATTCTGGAAAAAATTATTGAAGAGCAACAAAAGATTGTGGACAGTATGGTTACTTCACGTGAGGAATACCGTGAGGAATCGGATATTGATGAAACCGGTGGCACCATTGACCCGGAAGACTTATCCAATCAAACGAACGCAAAGGAAATGGAAATGAGGATGCAGGTAATGCTCGATAGTGCTAAAACAGAGTTAGAAAAATTGAAACAATATTCAGGTGTAGAGAAGAATGAAGTAGCGGCAGGCGCATTGGTGGATACCGGAGAACGCCTGTTCTTTGTAGGTTCCGGAATTGCCAGTATGCAGGTATTTGGGAAGGAATTGCTGGGTGTATCGTTAGAGGCTCCGGCTTATCGTGTGATGGTTGGTAAGAAGTCCGGTGACAGTTTTACACTGGGTAATGAAACATACTCTATTCTGTCGGTGCAATAAACCCACTGGACTATTGCGTTTGATGCATGAAAAGACGAAACAATCCACGACATATAATTGAGCAAGGTACTCGAAGGTTGTTTAAAGGGATCGTATTTCTCGGAACGGCACCTACACGCAAATTGCAGGAGGCGATTGATTATCTCTACGGTTACCTGCGGGCTGATGATACACCGGTTCAATTCAGTAGCCGTTTACTCAGCATATTTCTGACATGCACCGTATTAGCCACCGGGGTTTTGTTGTATGCGTACCATTTTACGAACGTATCCCGCGAAGTATCTTTCATGCTCGGAATTTTCGTGTTGGCGTGCCTGTTATGGATTACGGAAGCCCTACCCTTGTTTGCAACGGCTCTATTGGTAATCGGACTTGAAATTATCTTTTTGTCAAACCCTGCCTCCTGGGGCGGATTGGGATTTGAAAACAATACATCACCGGATTTTCTTTTCTTTCTCGCCCCCATTGCCGACCCGGTAATCATTTTGTTTTTAGGCGGATTCATGATGGCCCGGGCCGTGGCTAAACGTAAAATTGATGCATCTATTGCAGCCTATATGTTGCGCTTTTTCGGTGCTCGTCCGCAACGTGTATTACTGGGTGTGATGGTGATTACCGTTTTGTTTTCTATGTGGATAAGCAACACGGCCACTACGACCATGATGATTACGATGGCTATGCCTTTACTGGCCGGATTCAAACAAGTGCCCGCCTTCGAAAAAGCCGTTATGATAAGCATTCCGGTTGCAGCCAACATTGGTGGTATGGGCACCCCCATAGCCTCTCCACCGAATGCCCTTGCACAAAGTCTTTTGCAATCGAAAGGAATATCTGTTGCATTTTGGGAGTGGATGATGGTAGGTATACCGGCTACTTGTCTGATGTTGTGGATTGCATACAAGATTATATCCTACCATTTTAAAATGCGTGAGGTAACGGGAACGGTTACACTTAATCCAGCACCTATCTCCGCCAGCGGAAGGTTTGTGATACTCATTTTTCTGACCACTGTTATTTTGTGGCTCACGGAACCGTTGCATGGTTTACCTACGGCTGTGGTAGCATTGATACCCATCATTGCGTTTACAGCCAGCGGGCAGTTATCCGGAAAAGATATCAACGGATTAGACTGGAGCACCCTATTGTTAATTGCGGGTGGAATAGCCCTGGGTAAGGGTATAACTGTAAGTGGGTTGGATACCTATGTTACCCGAATGATTCCAACAGAGGCGGAGTATTTCTTTCCGGTTTTGGGCGTAGCTACGTTATTGCTGAGTACACTTATTTCAAATACGGCAGCAGTCAACCTGTTGATGCCACTTGGAATTTCAGTAGCCTGGGGATTGAGCGGTCAATCA
>JAHBTM010000101.1 GCA_019638635.1 Ferruginibacter sp.
TTCGGGTTTGGAGTGAATTTGTATTCAACCGGTGCGATAACCGCATCCTGCAACACATTGCTCGTCAATCATACGATTTGTATCTTCTCTGTAACACCGACCTTCCGTGGGAAGCTGACGAACTACGCGAATATCCCGATCTGGAATCACGGCAGCGGTTGTTTCATTATTACTATGATACGTTGGTGCAACAATCCGTTCCGTTTGAAATAATCAGTGGTACGGAAACCACACGACTTCAAATGGCCATCCATGCCGTACAGAAACATTGTTTGAGTATTTAAACCTCTCAACGATGATAATCAATCCGCACTGTGCATTCAGATGGTTTATTTTCTATAATGCCCGCCTGAACTTACCTGCAACTCCATATTTAGTGTACTTAAAACTATACATCATCTGAATGGCGCCAAAAACCTAATGCGCATGGATTATTTTCTGAATATCGGGATCTCCTTCGAGGTTTTTCATTTGTCGCAACAATTTTGCGGATCGTTTCGACACATACGCACTGAGTGGCTTTACGGTATATCTTTTAGGATTGGGCAAAGCAGCAGCAATACGGGCAGCTTCTGTGGGGGTTAACTGAGCGGCCCTTTTATTGAAATAATGGCGCGCGGCTGCTTCTACTCCAAATACCCCTTTACCGGTTTCCGCTACATTCAGGTATACTTCCAGGATGCGCTCCTTGGGCCAGAACAATTCTATCATAAAAGTAAAATACACTTCCAGTCCTTTGCGGAAAAAACCACCTCCCTGCCATAGAAATACATTTTTGGCTGTTTGCTGGCTGATGGTGCTGGCACCTCTTCTTTTTTTATCCGGATTTTTTTCATTGTACTCCATCGCTTTACGGATGCTGCGAACATCAAATCCGTTGTGTTCGGCAAACAATTGATCTTCCCCTGCTATCACTGCCAGTTTAATGGATGCGCTCATTTCCTGATAATCTACATAATCTCGCGAAAGTCCGTTTCCAGAAATCCAGTTACTCAACTGTGTTATAGTGATGGGCGGGTTCACCCAGCGCAAGGCGATGATGTACACCAGATGGGCTAAAAAAAGATACAGGCAAGTTTTCCGGATGATGCGCCACATGATTTTCATTTATACATGAACGTTATGACTCTTTGCTAAATAACACGCCGGCAATCAATGCCACAGCAAAAACCACAAATAAAATTCCTGCTGCACGGTTGATGATGATAATATTTTTGTTAGTGAGCTTTCGCCTCAATTTACCCGCCAGGTTAATCTTAAGAATATCTGCTAATACAGTTATGGATATGCACAATCCAAAGATGACGAGTTTTTCCTGGTTGCTATTTTTAAACGTTTGAGCGGCAGCGGCAAACCACAAGGCAATGACACCGGGGTTGAGTGTATTGATAAAGAACCCGGTTAAAAATAACCGAATGTGCGTTGATTTTCCAATTTGTACACCGGCATCCAGTTCTTCTTTGGTATGGTATTTTTTAAAAAACAAATAATAAACACCCAGCAACATGAGGAAGAGGCCTCCCATTAATCCAATAGTGGTTTTATAGGCGTTGAGCTGGCCCAACAGGCTGCTGAAAAAATTAGCCGTCACAATCCACAACAAATCACTGAGCCAAACTCCGGAAATAAAATAAAATGCCGGTGCCAACCCGTAATTAATCCTCAGTTTAATGAGGGTAAAAATTACCGGGCCCACAGAAAAAATCAGGGCCAACCCCAAAAACAATCCTGTCAGTACCGCATCTGTCATAATTCATCCAATATAAAGCGTCTGCGGTGGGCAGACAAATGTTTTCTGATTAAATCGTTGTTAGATACTGTTGCCAGTCGGCCAGCATCGTACCTTTCAACACACGTGGAAACTTGTGTTGTCCGCCCACTTTCCCTTTCGATTCCATGAAACCGAGAAAAACCTTTTCGGGTAAAACGGTTGCCATGACGGCTTTCAGCGCATGACGGCGTTCCACATCATAATCGTCATTTAATTTTTTCAGTTGTTCATCTATACGTTGAATCAGTTCATCACTATCTACATGATCATCCGTAGCTATATACCAGTGATGCGCAAACGAAGTTTCGTAAGGAATACCCGTAACTGTAAACTCAGGAATAGAAATATTCAAATCTGAAGCAACAGTTGCAACGGCTTTGTTCATATTATCTACACTGAGGTGCTCTCCCACCAAACTCAGGAAATGCTTTGTACGTCCGGTAATAACAATTTCGCAGCGTTCCTTATTTACAAAGCGTATGGTATCACCGATAGCATACCTCCAGGTACCGGCATTGGTGCTGATGAGGATGGCATAATCCCTATCTTCTTCCACTTCATGAATCATCAACACCTCGGCGTGAGGCAACAGGTTTCCGTCGGCATCAAAGTTTTTATCATCAAAAGGAACAAATTCAAAGTAGATATTGTTATTGATCACGAGTTGCATGCCGCGGTGATCGGGCCGGGTTTGGTAGGCCAGAAATCCTTCACTGGCCAGATACGTTTCAATATACACCAACGGCTTGCCCAATAATTTTTGCAATCCTTTCTTATACGGTTCCATCGCCACACCTCCATGAACATATACCCCCAGGTTGGGCCACATTTCATGGATGTTGTTCAATCCGTACCGATCAATAATTTTCTCCATGCAAAGTTGCAACCAGGCCGGCACACCTACAATGAAACCAATATCCCAATTGGGTGCATTCTCTACAATTTCTTCAATTTTTTCACTCCAGTCTTTCAGTCGCGCAATTTTTTTCCCGGGCTTATACAGGCCGAGCCCTAAGAACCAGAATGGAATATTTCGTTGTTGAATACCGCTTAAATCTCCGGCGTAATAGGTTGGCCCTTTTTGCAATTCCGTGCTGCCTCCAATCATCAGCCAGCCTTTACCGATGGAACGTGTAGGTAAACTTTCATAGCGTCGCAGGGTGAGGAGCTGCCTGAAGCTGGTAATCGTATTGCTCTTCAACAGGTCTTTGGTTACCGGGATATATTTACTGGCAGCTTCGCTGGTGCCACTACTCAGGGCGAAATAACGTATCACGCCCGGCCAACATACGTCGGGGCTACCCTCCAGTGTTTTATACCACCACTCTTTATAAATCTTGGAATAATCATAGGTGGGCACCTGTTCACTGAATGCTTTTCCGGGGTGGCGGCTTAACAAAATTTCGTCGAATCGGTGTACCTGTCCGAATTCGGTAAACCTCGCCTTCCTCAACAGCTTTTTCAACACTTTCAATTGTTGACGCCTATTGTCGAGCACCGGCAAATTCAGTGCGCGGGCAATATAATCAGGAATTTTAATATCAATGATACCCATCCGGCAGTAGTATTCCGACAAATATAAAATATTATCGCCCTTGAGTTTAATGAAACATGGTAAATACGGAGTCGGGTTGAAAACAACTCCACGAACGGTGCCTGTTTATACATAAAAATGGGTAGGTTTGTCGTGTAAAAAATTATGACGTATATGAAAAAACTTTTCTTGTCGCTTGTGTTGATAGCAAGCTTATTTAAAGCCCGGGCCGATGAAGGTATGTGGCTCCCGATGTTGTTGGGCCAACAGGTGTACAATGACATGGTGAAAAAAGGATTGAAACTCACCAAAGAACAATTGTATTCCATCAATAAAGCTTCGCTGAAAGATGCCATCATCATTTTTGGTGGAGGATGTACCGGTGAAATTGTAAGTAACAAAGGATTGATTTTTACCAATCACCACTGCGGGTATGGCGCCATTGCGGCTGCCAGTAGCGTTGAAAATAATTACCTGCGCGATGGCTTTTATGCTAAAAACATGGGCGAGGAAATTAAAACAGCACTCACTGTTCAATTTCTGGACCGTATTGAGGATGTAACTGAACAGGTAGAATCTCAACTGAAAGGTTTAAACTGGGAAGAGCGCACTAAAAAACTACAGGAAGTTTATAAAAGCATTACCGATAAAGTACGTGATGAACAAAATGGTGTAGCCGGACGTGTGTACAGTATGTTCAATAACAACCAATACATCATGTATGTATATAAGACATACAGAGACATTCGCCTTGTGGGAACACCTCAAGAAAGTGTAGGTAAGTTTGGTGGTGATACAGACAACTGGGAGTGGCCTCGCCATACCGGAGATTTTGCAGTATTCCGTGTATATATGGCTCCGGATGGCAAACCGGCTGAATACAATGCAGGAAATATTCCGTTTCAGCCAAAGCATTTTCTACCGGTAAGCCTTAAAGGGGTGAAAGACGGAAGCTTTGCTATGATATACGGCTATCCCGGAGGAACCAATCGTTACGAAACCAGCATGGGTGTTAAACTGAAAAACGAAATTGAAAATCCTTCGTTGGTTGCGCTGCGCGATGTACGCCTGAAATACATGCATGAACAAATGATTAAAGACCCTGCCGTAAAACTGAAATTGTCATCCAGTTATGCAGGCATTGCCAACTATTGGAAATTCTTTGACGGAGAAACGAAACAACTGAAAAAATTCAGAACCTACGAACAAAAGCAGGCATATGAAAGCCAGTTCTCTCAATGGGCAAAAGGAAAACCTGAATATGAAAACATCATGCAGGAATACATCAAGAACTATGCGGCCTGGACACCTTATGCAAAACACCGTCAATATATCCGTGAAGGCGTTTTGGGTTCTTCCCTGGCATCCTTGGCAGCCTCTATGGTGTCTGCTGAAAATGCCTTGATGAAAGAAGGATCATCTGAAGCAGATATGAAGAAGCTGAAAGAGGGATTAGAGCGGGCGCGGAGCAACTTTATGAAAAATGCTGACTTCCCCAGTGATGAGAAGATTCTCGCACATACAGCCATGATGTTCTATAACGATATTGACAAGAGTCAGCAACCATCGATTGTGTTTGAAAGAATTGCTGCTTTTGGTAAGCTGGATGAACTGTCTACGTTCCAGAAATGGGCGAAAGACGTGTATGCACAATCCATGTTTGTGAACGATGCCAAGTGGAAAGAGTTTGTCAGCAATCCAACTGTACTGGCATTACAATCAGACCCGGCATATCAATATGCGGCTACCCTTACCAAAAATTATAACGATAAGTACGGTGACGAGTACACGAAGTTTGTGAATAAAAACAATGAACTGGCTAAAAGCTATATGAAGGGTATCATGGAAATGAATCCGGATGCAGTGAAGAAAATGTATCCTGATGCAAACTTTAGCATGCGCGTGAGTTACGGTACCGTAAAGAGTTATTCGCCCAGAGATGGCGCTCATTACGATTATGTAACAACCAGCAAAGGCATCCTCGAAAAGTATATTCCCGGTGATTACGAATTTGATTTACCTTCTAAACAAATAGAATTGCTGAAAAAGCGCGATTTTGGTCAGTATATTGATAAAAAGAGAAAC
>JAHBTM010000102.1 GCA_019638635.1 Ferruginibacter sp.
TCAATGATGAACCGGTAAAAGTACACGCCACCGGCACCTTTGCACGGGAGTTGAAACTGGAACCGGGAACAAGCACCTTTCGCATAAAGGCAAGCGCAGGGAAAAAATCAATTGATCGTACAGTTACTTTCGAGTATTCGATACCGTTACCAAATTTACCTGTTGATAAGCACGGCATTGCTTCGGTGCAGGTTTTTCCTGAGGGCAACCTCATTCTGCAGCCGGGTGATCCGGTGTACCTGGAGGTGAAAGCCTATCCGGGTTCGGTGGTAACGGTGGATGGTACATTGTTGTATGAACTACCGGTGGGTTCAGGCGCGTCTGTCTCCGGTATATATAAAGGGATTTATGTGATGAGCGAAAATGATTCGATACCGCGCAAACTAACGGTTACGCTTACCTCCAATAACGGTGACGTATACACGAAACAATCAGCGCATACCCTTGCCACTATGTCGTTTTATGGTTCGGATGCACTGAGAACCACCACCCGCCTCGCGCATTTAAAATATGGATGGGGTGATGACCGGCTCGGTGGGGCAAAAATCGGATATGTAGACAGCCTGATACCCATGAAAATACTGGGTAAGGCCGGGCGCGATTATAAGGTACAGCTATCGCCCGGACGCAGTGCCTACATTGAATCGGATTATGTGGAGTTATTGCCCAGAGGTTACACGCTGCCCCCGGTGCTCACCTCTAAAATGACCATCAGCGGAGATGAAAAATATGATTATCTAAAGATGGCTCTGCCCAGAAGGTTGCCGTATGAATCGCGTCAGTTGGTAACACCGGCGGCCATTGAAATTGATGTACATGGAGCGGTGAATAACACCAACTGGATTACTCAACTTGCATCGGCCAAAGAAATTTCGAGGGTTGAATACACGCAACCCTCAGACGAAGTGTTTCGCATCACTATTTTTCTGAAGCATCCATTTCATTGGGGTTATTCGGTGTATTATGAAGGCAATGCGTTGGTGGTGCGGGTGAAACAGCAGCCTGTGCATTTGCAATTGAAAAACCTGGTGATTGCAGTGGATGCCGGACATGGCGGAACGAACACCGGGGCACAGGGTTTAACAGGTGTGATTGAAAAGAATGTGGTGTTGGATATTTCATTGAAGTTGAAAGCTGCTTTGGAACGGGAAGGAGCGAAGGTTATTATGACGCGCACTAAAGAACAGTTTGTAGAGAACCGTCAGCGCATATTATTTTACCGCGACAGTACACCGGATATTTTGCTGAGTATTCATTTAAATTCAGCGGTAGACCCACTGAATGCCGGAGGGACGATGATGTTTTACCGGTATCCGGGTTTCAGGATGCTGAATGAAGTATTGTACAAACGAATGCAGGAGTTGGGTTTGAGGCCGGGAGGTATTACAGGATCTTTTAATTTCATGTTGAATAGTCCGACCGAATATCCCAATGCCTTGGTGGAGGCATTGTTTCTCAGTAATCTGGAAGAGGAGGCCCTGGTGGTGGAAGAAGCATTCCGGGTACGAATGGCGGAAAAGCTGGTGGAGGGATTGAAGGATTATTTGGAAGCCTGCAGGGCGCATCAACCATAGAAAACTTCCTTGCATCGGAAGAATATTCATTAATTTTGCCTATTGTGAATACAACGATTGAACCTCCGGTATTAACCCCGAAAGACTTTGCTACCGACCAGGAAGTACGCTGGTGTCCGGGCTGTGGTGATTATTCAATTTTGGCGCAGGTACAGAAAGTGATGCCCACTTTAGGCATTGCGCGCGAGAACATAGTAATTGTTTCCGGCATTGGATGCAGCAGCCGCTTTCCGTATTACATGAACACCTATGGTATGCACAGCATTCACGGAAGGGCTACGGCCATTGCCAGTGGATTAAAAGCTACGCGTCCGGAATTGAGTGTGTGGATTGTTACCGGAGATGGTGATGGGTTGAGTATAGGAGGAAATCATACCATTCATTTATTGCGCCGCAATTTTGATGTGAATTTGTTATTGTTCAACAATCAGATTTACGGATTAACCAAGGGGCAATATTCTCCCACTTCAGAAGAGCATAAAGTAACCAAGAGCACTCCGTTTGGCAGTGTGGATCATCCGTTTAATCCGTTGGCATTGGCTATGGGTGCGGATGCCAGCTTTATTGCGCGCTCCATGGATCGGGACCCTAAGCATTTACAGCAAATGCTGATTCGAAGCCATGCGCATAAAGGTTCATCTTTTCTTGAAATTTATCAGAACTGTAATATTTTCAATGACGGGGCATTTGAAATTTTCACTGAGAAATCCACGAAGCCGCTGGAAACCCTTTTCCTTGAACAAGGCAAGCCATTGGTTTTTGCCAATAATGAAAAGGGCATTCGTTTAGACGGATTGAAACCGGTGGTGGTGAACCTATCAGATTTTTCGGCAGATGATTTATGGATACACGATGAGCGGGATTTTTATAAGGCCCAGTTGTTGATACGTATGTTTGATCATCCGGATACGGCAAACCACATGCCGCGGCCTTTTGGCGTGTTTTATGAAACGGAGCGTGCATGTTATGAAGAGGTGATGCAAATGCAAATAGACGAGGTTATTGCCACAAAAGGCAAGGGAGATTTAAATGCATTGCTGCGCGGCAGGGAAACCTGGGTGATTGAGTAATACAACCCATTCCTTTATTCTTAGCGGACAAATCCTTTTTCCAATAATAATTCTGCAATCTGGATGGCGTTGGTAGCAGCACCTTTCCGCAGGTTGTCGCTTACAATCCAGCAATTGAAAGTGTTGGGTTGGGTGTCATCCAGCCGGATGCGCCCCACAAAAGTATCGTCTTTGTCTTTACTATATAACGGCATTGGATAAACGTAATTATCCGGATCATCCTGAACAATTACTCCGGGAGCATTTTCTAATAAATGACGTACCGATTGAAGGGTGAAGGGTTGGATACATTCTATGTTTACACTTTCGCTATGTCCGCCCATAGTTGGAATGCGTACACACGTTGCCGTTACCTTGATGGAATCATCGCCCATAATTTTGCACGTTTCCAGCATCATTTTCATTTCTTCCTTGGTGTACCCGTTTTCCAGAAACACATCTATTTGGGGAATGGCGTTCAGGTCAATGGGGTATTTGTATGCCATTTCACCGGTTTGGTGGTTGCGTTCATTCATCAACTGATGTACTGCACGGGTACCGGTGCCGGTAACACTTTGATAAGTACTCACCACAACACGGCGTATTGTGTATGCATGGTGTATGGGTTTAAGCACCAGCACCATTTGAATGGTAGAACAATTCGGGTTGGCAATGATTTTATCCGTAGCCGTTAAAACATGTCCGTTTACTTCGGGTACTACCAGCTTTATATCGGGATTCATGCGCCAGGCACTGGAGTTATCAATCACGGTAATGCCGGCAGCGGCAAACTGAGGTGCCCATTCCAAAGAAGTGCTACCTCCTGCAGAAAACAGTGCCAGCGCGGGTTGTGCGTTGATGGCCTGTTGTGGGGTACAAACCGTGTATTCATGCCCGTTGAATGAAATGGATTTACCGGCTGAGCGTTCTGATGCCACGGGTATCAATGAGCTGACAGGAAATTGTCTTTCAGCCAGTAATTCAATCATTTTGGTACCTACCAAACCGGTAGCCCCAACAACTGCAACTTTCATGTGTGTGGTGTATTATGGATGTAAAAATACACCCTATGGGTACTTCTTGCGCATTTCCATTTTCTGCGCATTGAAATATTTAGTTTTAAGGGATTAAAACCTACTGTATGAAAATGTGTATCCTCCTGCTGTTAGCAGCATCATCGGCGTGTGCCCAGTTCACTGAAAATTTCAATGACGGCGATTTATTGAATGGTCCGGTTTGGAATCAGCCATCGGGCGCGTTCCTTGTCAATGCGCAGGGCCAGTTACAGAGTGCATCTCAAGTACCTAATCAAACGTTTAGCATCACCACGCCTTCCTCACAGGTTACCGGTGCCTGGCATTTCAGTGTGCGAATGAATCTTTCTACATCCGGTACAAATTATGCCGATGTATTCTTGATGGCATCCTCCGAAGATTTTACGGCGCCTTCAACTACGGGATATTTCATTCGGGTGGGCGGTACACCTGATGAAATCAGTTTGTTTAGAAAAGATGCAGGTAGTATTACATGTATTGTAGATGGTACGAACGGAACGGTGCAGGCCAACCGGTGGTATCATATTAAAGTTATCAGAGATGATCAGCATCAGTGGATGATACTCTATGATGTAGATGGAAATTCAGGAGAGGTATATAGCCCAATCGCTGATCATGTATATACCACATCGCATTATTTTGGTATATCGGTAACACAATCCACCGCGTCATTTTTCGAAAAGCATTTTTTTGATGATGTGTATGTAGGGCAACACCATCCGGATACTATGCCACCCCACATCATTGATGTGCGTACCACCGATTCTGTAACCGCAACAGTAGTCTTTAATGAAGCGGTCAGATGGAATGGGTATGTTCCCTCATTTTTTTATCTGGATGCAGGCGTAGGGTTTCCGCAACAAGTGGAATGTACCGGCAACCGGTGTGTACTTCGCTTTTCAAATGCGTTTCCCGAAAGGGTGCCCATTGCCATTCAGGTAGAGGATGTAATGGATATCTGGGGCAATGTGTCTGCTACTTTGCGGGATACATTGATTTATGTAAAGCCCGTGTGGGGCGATGTGCTATTACATGAAATATTTGCTGATCCAGACCCTCCGCAGCAAATGCCCACGGTGGAGTGGGTGGAGATCAGAAATGTAACCGCGTATCCCATACAGTTGGCAGGGTGGAAAATATGCAAAGATGCCGGCGGGTGTTCCGGGGTTTTTCCTGAATATATGTTGATGCCGGACAGTGTGTTGATACTGACATCTACTTCCGGATATCATTCACTCTTCGTGTACGGTTCAACGTTATCTG
>JAHBTM010000103.1 GCA_019638635.1 Ferruginibacter sp.
TGCGTATGATATGGTTTTAATCGTTTTCATTCTTAATATGCGTTAATGCGTTTTATTAAAGTTTACCGGTTGCTTTTAAATAATCGATGCGGGCAATCACGGCATCATATAAAGCGCCGTAATAGTTATTCTGAGCCATTTTCAGTTCTGTTTGAGCAGTATAGATTTCCTGATTGCTACCCAGGCCTTGCTCGTACTTTAGAACCGTTGTTTTATATACCTGCTCTGCCAGTTGCATGTTGCGTTGCTGATTATCTACGGTTTGCAGTGCAGATACAATTTTCAAACGTGCTGTGAGTACGTCATTATCTATAGATGCTTCCAGCATTTTTTGTTGGTTGTTTGCTTTTTGCAATTCCAGTTGTGCAGATTTCAACTTGGCTTGTCTGCTAAAACCGTTAAAAATGGGCAATTGGAGGCGCACGCCTACAATGGCACTTGTAAACCAGGTACCGTCGTTCAGGAAATTGAATTCCTGGCGTTGGGCCGATTTGTTGTAACTGCCAAAAGCCGCCAGTGTAGGTAAGGCACTGAGTTTGTAGCGGCGTACATTAAACTCACCCAATTTAATGGCTGCACTAACCAGCTTGTATTCTTTACGGTTTTTATAATCATAGGTTTCTTCCAGTAATCCTTCCTTCAACACATCTTCTGAAAGTGAATCGGTGAGGTGCAAGGTATCTTGTTGTGGCATGTGCATCAGCAGTTTTAACCCGGCAGTACCTGCATCCAGCATATTCTGCATTTTAATTTTTTCAGTCTTCAGGTTGTTGAGTTGCACACTGATTTTATCCACGTCTAATCGTTCTGCAAATCCGTTTTCGTAGATGATGCGGGTGTCTTTGAGCAATTTTTCAAAGCGGTCGATATTGGCATCAATAGATGTGAGTTGTTGTTTGCCCACCACCAGTTGGTAATAAATTTTGCGGATGTTGACGTTGATATTTTCGAGGGTAACATCTGCCTGAGCCTGTGCAAATTGCATGGAGGCATCCCTTGCTTTCAACCCGATAAAAACCTGTCCGTCAAACAGCAGTTGAGAAAGCTCCACCCCGGCGTTCATATTCCAAGGCGTACCAAATGGAAAAGCCAGGTTTCCAAATCCGTTGGCAGGAATGGTGATGGTATTTCCGTTACCGTCTTTCACGCCTTCGTCTACGAGTACCTGATAGGTAGCCGGAGAAATGAAGTTGGGAATAGACTGCACCGGGATTTCGATATTGTGTGTAACAGATGTATTAGCATTCAACTGGGGTAAAGCAGCAGCAGTTACCTGTCGGTTCATTTGCTTCTGCAGTTGTATATCAATCAGTGCATTTTTAACCTGGGCGGCATTTTTCATGGCATAGCCTACCGCCTGATCAACAGAAAAATAATGTTGCTGACTAAAAGAGTGCAGTGATGCGACAATCAACAGGAGTACGAGATGGAATTTTAGACGCATACAGTTTATTATTGGCTTAAATTTTTCAGGTATTTGGTTAAAAGTTTATACCCTTTCGGATTTACAACACCGTACAGGAAATGGATAACCACTTCTCTTTGGATATCGAGGAGGGGTTGTGCGATGGATTCCTGTATTTCAGGATCAAACATCATGGTAACCGCTTCTACGCGGTAGCGGGTCAGTATTTCCACATGGATATCACTCCGATATACTTCTTCACGAATGCCCCGTTCCAGATTCTGTTTTACCATATTATACAGGAACTGGTTTTTGTGGCGGACGAAAATCTGAAACGCCCCGGGGTGGTATTTCTTTAAATCATACAGGATGGCTGTATTCATGGTACGAAACATATCCTGTATCATACGCAGAGATAACACGCCTTCGTGGACAGCGTTCTCTGATTCCGTTACGCAACCGGTACAGGAGCACTCATTGATGCAGATGATGCCTTCCAGCACATTTTCAATCAGTTCATTTTTATCGGTATAATACTGATAGAGGGTTTTCTTGGATACACCCAACTGCGCGGAGATGTCGTCCATACTCACGCTTCGTACGCCATATTTCAGAAAAAGGGCCGTAGCCTCCTGCCTGATCCTTTCTTTTAATTCTTGCTCTGACATATCGTGCGCAAAACTATGGAAACTTTATACGGAACCAAAGTTTCCATCAAGATATTTTACCATTCATAACAAAAATTTAAACCGGTATGCTCCAAATTTTACCCGCGGGGGTTGAACTCGAAGCCTGGGCACTGCTGTATCTTTACAGGTATCATGAAAAAAAGATTCTCCTACAAACATCTATTACAATACTTCCTGCAGGGATTATTGATATTGGCACCGATAGCCATCACCGGATACGCTATCTATTGGATCATCACCACAATTGACAGCTGGTTGCCCATTTTCAGTTCGGTGGATGCGCAAGGGGTGCGTCAGGTGCAGAACTATGGGCTGGGCTTTGTGGTGGTGATTGTGGGATTGATTTTACTGGGCTATTTCAGTTCCTTCTTCATTACCGGGCGCATTTTAAGTGTGCTCGATAAATTTTTACAGCGCACACCGGGAATTAAGCATATTTACTCCACCACACGTGATTTCTTTGAAGCCTTTGCGGGCGATAAGAAAAAGTTTACGCAGAATGTGTTGGCCAATGTTGATGACAATGATGTTTGGCGATTGGGTTTTATTACCCGTGATAGCATGGATGATTTTGGGTTAGAAGATTATGTAGCTGTGTACATTCCTATGGCGTATTCAGTGGCAGGGAACGTGTACATCATCCCCAAAAACAGGGTAAAACCTATCACCCACATCAGCAGTACACAAACCATGAAGTTTGCGGTGAGTGGGGGTGTAACAGACCTGAACGACGATCAGGAGAAGGAAGTGGTGTTGTGATGTATGAAACAACTTATCATATCCGTACTACTCTGCGGCATTTCATTTCAGGCCGGCAGTTGGGGATTTTATGCCCACCGGCTGATTAATTATTATGCTGTATTTCTGTTGCCACCCGACATGTTCGGATTTTACAAGCAGCACATCCACCATCTGGCCACGCATGCCACTGACCCCGACAGCAGGCGGTATGTGGTTGCCGGTGAGGCGCCACGTCATTACATAGATATTGATTTGTATGGCACGTATCCATTTCCTGATTTACCCAGAAATATGGATTCGGCTATAGCGCGCTATACTGCGGATACAGTGCATGCACGGGGAATTGTTCCATGGCACATTCTTCGCATGAAACAAAGACTCACGGCGGCTTTCAGGGATAAGCACGTTGAACTCATTTTAAAATACAGTGCAGAAATCGGGCATTACATTGCCGACGCGCATGTTCCCCTGCATACTTCGCATAATCATAACGGTCAGTACACCAATCAACACGGCATTCATGGTTTATGGGAAAGCAGCATTCCTGAACTACTCGCTGAGCCGGAGTTTGATTTTTTTATCGGCAAAGCAGAATATTTGTCGCACCCCGATTCATTCATTTGGGCACGTGTACTGGAAAGTGCTGCGGCAAGCGACAGTGTGTTGCTGTTTGAAAAAAAATTATCGGAACAATTTAATCCGGCCATGCGGTATAACTTTGAAGAGCGAAACGGAAGAACGGTTCGACAGTTGTCAGCGTCGTACACTCGCGCATACAACAAAAGTTTGAACGGTATGGTCGAACGGCGTATGCGGCTGGCAGTATATTCCATTGCCAGCTTTTGGTATACAGCATGGGTAGATGCAGGACAACCCGCTTTGAACGCACTTATTCCACAAAAACATACCCACAAAAGCTTCAATGTAGATTCTTTGCAGAAAGCCTGGTTACAGGATACAGGTAACGGTTGCGATTAACCGATAATTTACAACTGTGTACTTCTTTTAAACCACTACATCATATCTATCAACGGTTATCGGCCATCTCCCCTGTGGGTTCAATGATAAACTTGTTGATTTCGGTACGGATGCTCGTTTGCAACGCATCGTCCGTCATTTGCGATTTTACTGAGGTATACGATAACTTGTTCAGGTAATCATGCAATTGTTTTCCATCTACTTTAAACCGTAGCTTCAGCGATGAACGTTGGCTGATTATTTCGTTCCATATCAGGCGCACGGTAGTCCAGTAGGTTTCATTTTTCTTCCAAAACTCCAATGCCGCATCACATGCTTGCTCCGGAAGCTTTGTATACGTGTTCAACCCGCGTTCCTCAACCAGTATTTGCTCTGTACCATCTTCGGCGCGTTGCACTTTGTAGTTGTCCTGCTCATGCACATACCCGTTGCTGTTGAGTACAATACGATTGGTTCTTCGCAGGATGTTATAATCTTCACGTGTGGTGTATTCACGGCGGGGCAATGGCGCGTCTGCAGTACTTTGCCAGATGATTTTGTTATCGAGTGGCACGAATGGACTGTAGCCCTGATAACGCGGTTCATCACTAACCTCCCAAACGGTTTGTGTCCATTTGCCTTGCACTTCACTTGCGGGCAGTGTTTCCTTCACCCACCATCGGTTGCCTTTGTATTTCCAAATTTCACGATTTTCATACAACCATTCTTCCCGCCAGTGTTTAATGATGAAGGTGTCGTTGATTACCAGCAGGTGCTGGATCACCACTTTATGGTCGGATACTTCAATGGGTAAAGACAATTCAGTTCCACCAGATATAAATTCACGGTCGTGGAATGTATACGTTGGTTGGTGCGAGAAAGTTTCCGCGTAATGAAAGGTTACATCAAAACAGCCGCAAAGTTGCTGAATGCGTTCTTTGTCATTTTGTGCAATGGTGATGCCGGATAAGAATACAGCAGCGGCCAGTAAATAGAAGTTCTTCATAACGTTGATTTTTTACAACGCGAAGTAACACCTCTA
>JAHBTM010000104.1 GCA_019638635.1 Ferruginibacter sp.
CATCCGTGGGCTGTGTGTTGATGGTTGCTACTGTATTTACAGTAAGCGTAGCAGCATTTGAATTGGATGTACCGCAAATGTTGGTTGCTACCAATCTGTATTGATTGCCTGACATAGCGGTGGTTAACCCGGTGAGTGATAAAGTTGCAGAAGTAGCACCTGCAACGTTGTTCCAGGTTGTACCACCATCTGTACTCATTTGCCATTGTACCGTGGATGGAGCACTTACCACCGCAGAAATAGTAGCCGTACCACCATTACATCCATCCGCATTGGTGGGTTGCGTGGTGAACGCTGGCCCGGTTAAAGCAGCCAATGTTACTGCGTTTGATGTAACTGAATTACAAGCGTTAGACAATACCACGCGGTAATTGTTTCCATTCTGTGCACCGGTAGTAGATGCAATCACATAGGTTGCAGCATTTGCACCGGCTATATTGGTAAACGTAGTTCCACCATCTGTACTCACCTGCCACTGATAGGTAGTTACATTGGTTCCCGCCACAGTGAAGCTGGCCAATGATCCTACACATCCTGAAACAGATGCAGGTTGTGTAGTAATTACAGGTGCAGAACCTCCACTCACTACAAAAGAAATATCACGGGTTCTAACGATAGAACCACCGGTAGCAGTTACGGTTATGGTATATGTACCATTACTTAATGTATTCACACCGTTCAGGGTTACGTTGGTTGAGTTGCCCGGCGTAACGGGATTTGCACTGAATGTTACATTCGTTCCAGCCGGTGCACCACTTGCAGTAAGTGTAATAGGTGTATTGAAACCGTTGATTGCTGTGGTAGATAATGTGGCAGTTGCGGTTGAAGCTCCACCACACGTTACCGCTACCGGATCAGGCGTACCTAGATCGAATGTAGGCGCTACAGCTGCAGTGATGCTGAAATTGTTGTTAGATATATCATAGAACACATTGTCTACCCCTTCAATTTTAACACGAGCCGTACTAGTAGGTGTTACTACCGGAATGGTCAACACTTCAGAACCATCATTTGGTGTAGAGTTCGTGATTAAATGAGGATAGGTATTACCTCCATCGGTTGACATGGTGATGCGAACATTCGTTGCATTGATGGGAGCATTGTTGGTTCCTGCTACGTTCCACGTAATGGTTTGACTTGAACCACCGGGATAAGATTCACCTCCGTTGGGTACAGTAACCACAAACGGTCCGGTTCCTGCAACCACACTCACCTGATATACACTCGATATCTGGCATCCGTCTCCGGCAGAAACAACTGAACCCCCTCCGGCGCGGTTATCCCTAACCGTGAGTCTGAATTTCATATTCCTTGCTACAGTAGATAAAGTTTCACCTTTCAATCCGCCCATAGTTGCCGGTGGGTTCACGGGATAGTTGGCTAAAACCACCGCTATATCCGGGAAGTTGCGCACACCGGTGGTTTTTGGAACACGTGCCTTAAACAGCGGACTTTGTCCGTTACCGGCACCTCCACTCCATGTAGTGCTCGGACCTAAATCCCAGTGCTCCCAGCTATAGGTTAATGCATCGCCATCTGCATCCGTAGCACTTCCGGTTAAGGTAAACGGCGTACCAAGCGGAATGCTTACATTATTATTGGTTAACGGATTAATAACGGGAAGGGTATTACCTGTAGCAATAGATTGGCGGCATGAACTACCACCGCCCGCAGTGATAAATGTTGAAATTTGATCGAAACTGATACTGTGGAAATAAGGGTCACTCGCATTTTGAATATTATCGGTTCCACACAAACCAGCGTATGCCATGATGGTTGTTCCCGCACCTACTTCGTACGCGGTGCTACCGTTTCGGTTTCCACCCCCACAACTTGAGGTAGAACTGTTGAAACTATGGCTGCCTCCGAACTGATGACCTACTTCATGCGCTACGAAATCAATATCGTATCCGTCGCCGGTAGGTTGGTTACTTCCTGTAATTCCACGGGCCTTATTGGAGTTACTGCACACCACTCCAAAACCCGCAAGGCCACCACCGCCTGTACTGAATGTATGTCCGATATCGTAGTTGGCGCTACCAATTGTGAGGTTGATTACTGACTGACTCTCGCCAATTAAAACACCCGCATTATTGTTTCCGTTAAAAGGGTCGGTTGAAGGATTGGTGTACACAATCAAATCATTATTAGCAATAAGGATAAGACGAACAGCAACTTCATTTTCATAAACCCCAGTTACACGGTTCACGGTGGTTACAATACGTGCCAACGTTTGTGCAACGGTGGGTGATCCTAAGCCGGTAGCTGCAATGGCGTACTCGCCGGTACAGGCCACTGCAAAACGATACGTGAACAACTGGGCACCGCGGCATGGTCCTGCATTGGTTGCGTTACTTACCGGTACTTGTTGATCATCTTCCACAAGGCAAAGGTTATTGGTTACTTTATAATGATCTGCCTTAAAGTAACTTTGGTAAAATTGTACATTTCCTCTTGCATAAGGATCTATATACACGGTTCCATTGGGTGAGAGAATTTGTGCATGGAAACCAAAATACGGATCCATACTAAAACGAATGTTTGCGGCAGGATCAGTAATGCCCTGTCCTGCGTATGTTCTGATTTCTGGATACTTAGTTGCCAACCCCTCTTCCATTATAACGCTCTCCCATACACGAAACTGTGCTATGGTACCATCCGGCATCGGAATTTCCATTACCGGTGCCACATTTCTGTTGTCGCGGATACTGAACTCTTCCGGAAGGGTTTGAAGAAAACGCTGCATAGCGGTTATGTTCAATTCTGTAACCCTTGCTTTTTGAGGTTGAATAACCCGCTGAGCCGGATTGAATTGAATTTTGGATTCCGATGCATCGGTGAAAAAGAAATTCTGTGCAAAAACCGGTGTTAAGGCTAATGTAAAAACGAACATTGCCCATAACTTTTGGTAGACTTTTCTCATAAAGTTCAATTGTTGTAAGATAGATTTGAGTGCCGAAATTACATATAATCTCAGATTTAGCCATAAGGTTATATAAAAAAACCGCAACCTGTGGGTTGCGGCCTTATAGAATTCAGTTGTATTGTAATTAATATACCAGGTTCTTCCTTTGGAATGTATATAAAAGAACAAAAAGCAGGGTTATGCCAATTGAAAACATTGCGGGAAACCCTTTAAAGGCCATCGCTCCCACAAAAGCAATCATGGTAATGAATGGGATTATCTGACCAATTATATAAAGAGTATACCCTTGTTTTTTTAATTTGCGCATTTGTATGGCTCCTGCGAGGCACAAGCCAACAGCAACCAGCCCCAGCAACAGGATAGGCATCCTGTTTTCATATGACTTGGTTACTACCTCTATAAAATCCTGCGGATCGCCAATCAGACTTTTTGCAAATCCGGGCATTTCATCAGATTGAAATTGTTTTACAGTCTCTTCTCTGTTGTCGTAATTTGTTTTAGCCGTTACAAAAGAAGACAAAGTGCCTAATAACTGCAAACCGCAACCAATGAATGTAAGAATTGTCAATACATTCAACGTACTTCCCAGTTTAGGAGGTTGCGTTTCATCCCATAATTTGTTTTCCGGTTGATTCATAATTTACTTGTTTTAGTTCAACAAGATATAGTTTTAAAATTGAAAACAAAAACTACCTGTATCTCCTTTTATAAACCACGTCTTTTTAATTCTTTCTTAATCAGTAACAACTCACGACCTGTTTGTCCGGATACAGAACTGTTTTCTTCAGCACGGCGCATAAGGTATGGAACCACTTCGCGTGTAGGGCCGAAGGGCAGATATTTAGACACGTTAAAACCTTTTTTTGCTAAATTAAAAGTGATGTGATCACTCATTCCAAACAATTGGGAAAAGTGTACATGCGGATGTTGATGCGAAATTTGCAGCGTATCCATTATTTGTGTGGCTTTCAAATTACTTAGCTCGTTGTGTGAAGCCACCATCACGGATATATGCTTCAATCTCTCCAGGCAAAATGCCACACCGGCATCATAATCGGCATCACAGGATGGTTTATCTTTTTGTATAGGCGACGGATATCCCATTTCTGCCGCGCGCAATCTTTCTTTTTCCATATATGCACCTCGTACCAGTTTAACGCCCAAAATAAAATTGCGTTCCTGAGCTGCCTGATAACTATGCTTTAAAAACTCCAGCCGGTCGTGGCGATACAATTGAATGGTATTGTACACTACCGCTTTATGGCGATTGTACACATCCATCATCATCATAGTCAGCGCATCCACGGGATCTTGTATCCACGTTTCTTCAGCATCTACCAGTACGCCCACATTCAGTTCATTGGCTTTGTCGCATATTTTTCTTAATCTTTCTACCACGCGTTTCCACTCTTCTTTTTCAGCAGTACTCAAATTTTCAATGACTGAAATATACTTTTTCATGAGGGTAGTTTCAGCACTCACCTTCATAGATTCATCCATTTTCTCCAGCAATGCAAAACGAACGATTCCGGTAAGTTTTATACTCATAAATGGTACGGAAGGTTGTTGTGATGCATATTCAATTACGCGGATAAACTCGATGGTACTGGCATCGAATCCTTCTTCACCGTTGTGCCCGCCCTCTACACCGTAATCAAGAATTACCTGCACCTGATATTGAGCAAGTAATGCAGCCACCGGTTTGGTAGCTTCGAGGGTTTCTCCTCCCACAAACTGACTAAAAATTGTTTTCTTGACCAGCCATTCGGTTCCGGGAATTTTAAATTTCATCA
>JAHBTM010000105.1 GCA_019638635.1 Ferruginibacter sp.
ATGATCGTAGACTTGGTGGGCCGTTACCCCGCCAACTATCTAATCATGCGCACGCCCATCCAAAACCGCCGGAACTATAATAACAAAGTGATGCCACTTCGTTATGTTACGGTGTATTAATCCTCCTTTCGGAGGGCTATTCACCAGTTTTGGGAAGGTTGCGTACGTGTTCCGCACCCGTTTGCCGGTCGTCATCAGGTATTGCTACCCATGTTACCCCTCGACTTGCATGTATTAAGCCTGCCGCTAGCGTTCATCCTGAGCCAGGATCAAACTCTCCATTGTAAATGAGTTTTGATCTGACTGAATAATTTCATTGGAAATTAACGTCAAATTCTAATATAATATGCGTTAAACTTTACCTTGTTCCCGCTTAAAGCGGGACGCTGCTGTTTTCAAACTTTCAAAGAACTTTCGAGGTTTCCCTCTGCCCCTTTTTTCATTGGGAGTGCAAAGGTATATCCATTTGAATTATCTACCAAATTTTTCTTCTCTTTTTAAGAAAGTTTTTTGCTTTCTTTTCTGTCTCTTTCCTGTGAAAAAAACACCCGTTTTTTAATTGGGAGTGCAAAGTTAGCAGTACCCTTTTTAACCACCAAATATTTTTTCAAATTTCGATGGATTTTTTTCCGGATGCAGAGAGAATTTTTTGTGAGAACTACGCCCTTTTTTCAAAAGCGGACCGCAAAGATACAGCCATTTTATTACACACCAAATTTATTTTTGAATTTATCAGCAAAAACTTTTCCGCTCATCGATAGCCGGATACAAAACCCGCACCAGATACAGGCCGTGGGCCGGTACATCAAATGCCGCAGATGCGTGTACCCGTGCCCGTAAGATATCCCTGAAGGCTTCCATACTGAGCTTTCCCCGCCCCACTTTCAGCATCGTTCCCGTTAACCCGCGCACCATGCCCCGCAGGAACCGATTGGCCGTTACCTCGTAATACAACATCCCCAGCTCTTCCCTCCAAACACTTTGGCTGATGGCACATTCATACGTATGTACCTGCGTGTTCTTTTTAGAGAATGCCTCAAAACTGGTGTACAACATCACTTCTGAAGCGGCCTCCTGCATACGCTCGATATTTAACTGATAGGGATAGTAATACGCGCGCTGATATAAAAAAGGGTCTTTTTGTCTGTACACTATATACCGGTAGCTGCGGGCTATTGCATCAAATCGGCTATGGGCTTCGGCACCTACCGGGATCATCTTTCTAATGACAATATCGCTTGGCAGTATTGCATTGAGGTGATATACCGCTTCTTCGGGGTGCATATCCCCTACTTCATCACCATCAAAATGAAAGTAATTCTGATAGGCGTGTACCCCCGCATCGGTACGGGATGAACCCGTGAGGCTGAATGGCTTGCGATAATACACCTGAATCGCCTTTTCCACCTCAGACTGAATGGTTACACTGTTCTCCTGACGCTGAAATCCCGCGTACCGCGCGCCATTGTAGGCTACTTCCAGAAAATATCTTTGCATGTGTTATTTACGGATCATGGCTTCAAACCGCTGTATATAATACGGATTGTTTAAATGAGTCTTCAGACCCGGAAACGCATGGGTATCAGATGTAAACGGATAAGCCGCATCTAAAAAAGCATACCGGCTTTCATCGGTTGTGAGCAGCACAATCAGGTTTTGCAGTTGCTGCGTGTTATAGCATTTCTTCCTGAAGGCTTTTCGCGCTATTTCTATCATATCCGACTCGGCACTTTTAGCCGCCATTTGCTTCCGTAGTTTTAAAAAATCATTTTCGTTTGCCAGGTTTTTACAATCTGAATTTACCATAGCTACCGGGGCTGCGGGCGTTTTAGAAGGCACGGCTTCGGTTTCAATAAACCGAACGGCCGGTTTTTCTGTGGCTGCCGGTTTAGGGTTAGGTTGACGAACGCCCTCTGCTCGCCCGGGCATAAAAACGGTTATTGTATCTGATCCGCCCTCCGATTCATCTATATACACCCTTTGCAATCCGCTTTCATCTGTACGGTTGGTGAGTATGCGAATACCGGTTACCGGCTCCGCTTTTTGTTTATCTTTTCCTTTATTCCTGTCTTTTTTCTTTTTCAAATCGGTTTCAACCACATTCGATAAAACGCCTTCAAAACTATCATCATTCTTTGGCGAAGCAGCCTGAGATACATTGCCCGGATTGGCTTTCGCGAGTTCCAGGGTGGTTAGGTTAAACAGCCCCCACGTTTCATTGCCCAGGTTTTTCAGCACATATCCTCCATCTTTTCCTGCAAGTTCACATTGAACAATCTGTGCGGGATATTCATTTCTAGGAAAACCGATTTGCAGTTCGTATCTACCATCCGTGAGTTTAGGTATTATCAGATACCCCGATGGAGATGAACTGTACACAGTGTTATTCAATTTCACATAGAAGGTTTGCTGGTTTTCGGTTTGCAGGTAAATGAACCGGTTCTGTTGTGCCCGGACGGTAGACATCCACAGGCAGGCAATCATCCACATGCATAAACGAAATTTCATAGTACTCATATTACAAAGCTAAGATTTCAGGCGTTCTCTGCGCTCATCACAAATATGTGTTCATTAACAATAGAGGGATTAAATTTACGCCAACTAATTGAGTAATATGAAGCAAATTATCGTAGCGATTGTCTTTCTGACAACTTTATTCAGCGCACAGGCACAGCGCACCACCCGCCAGGATACCACCTGGAAAACCATTTACAGGGAAACACCTGCTCAAACGCATGACCTTATCCATACCAAACTGGATGTTCGCTTTGATTTCGACAAAGCATGGATGTACGGAAAAGAGTGGCTAACCCTTCAACCCTATTTTTACCCCGCAGATTCTGTGGTGCTGGATGCCAAAGGCATGGAGATAAAAGAAGTATCTCTAATAACAGGCACCACCAAAAAAACACTGAAACATGTGTATGATGGTATGCATCTAACGGTTTACCTCGACAGATTATACAAAGAAGCTGAAAAATTCACCCTCTATTTTGAATACATCAGCAAGCCCAACGAACTGGAAGCTGAAGGCAGTGTTGCTATTCGCGATGCACGAGGTTTATACTTTATCAATCCGAAAGGAGATGAGAAAGGAAAGCCCACACAAATTTGGACGCAGGGAGAAACGGAAGCCAGCAGTGTATGGTTCATCACCATTGATAAACCGAATCAGAATACCACGCAGGAACTTGCGATGACGGTTCCCGACAAATACGTAACCCTCAGCAACGGGTTGATGACCGGCCAGAAAAAAAATACGGATGGTACACGAACCGATACCTGGAAGCTAGACATCCCGCATGCGCCTTATCTGTTCTTTATGGGATTGGGTGAATACGACATAATCAAAGACAAACCCTATAAAGGCAAAGAGATTAGTTATTACGTAGAAAAGGAATACGCACCGTATGCCAAAGGCATTTTCGGGCATACGGCTGAAATGATTCAGTTCTATGAAAACTATACCGGCTTTCCTTATATATGGCCTAAGTATGCACAAATTGTGAGTCGTGATTACGTATCCGGTGCCATGGAAAATTCCACCGCAGTAATCCATCAGGAAACAGCCTATCAAAACGACCGTGAGTTAGCCGATGGCAATCGTTGGGAAGAAACCATTGCACATGAAATATTCCACCATTGGTTTGGGAATATTGTAACCACCGAAAGCTGGAGTAACCTCACTATCAATGAAAGTTTTGCCAACTACAGTGAATACCTGTGGCTGGAACACAAATATGGCAGAGACAAGGCCGACCATCATGCGTACAACGATATGATGGGATATATCGGGAGCGGCAGCGAGGATAAAAAACTGGTTCGCCATCATTATGCCAACAAGGAAGATATGTTTGATGCCGTGAGTTACAACAAAGGCGGACGCATCCTGCATATGCTGCGTGATTTTGTGGGAGATTCTGCCTTTAAGAAATCACTCAACCATTTTTTGAAAACCTATCAGCATAAACCGGTTGAAGCTACTCAATTGCGGTTGTCGTTTGAAGAAGTTACCGGGTTAGACCTGAACTGGTTTTTCAACCAATGGTATTACGGTAGCGGACACCCGAAAATGTCGTTTCGTTATGTGTTTGATGATGCGGCAGGAAAAGCACATGTAATTACAACCCAGAGCCAAAAAGAACAACACACGTTTCGTTTACCCGTAAAGGTGGATGTGTATTATGGAGATAAGAAAACCAGATACCTCCGCTGGATCAACAAGCGCACAGATACACTCACCTTTGATTATACGATGCGCCCTACACTAATCAATGTTGATCCGGAGCGTGTATTACTGGCAGACATCACCGACAATAAATCCGAAGCCCAAATGATTGAGCAATGGAAACAGGGTAGCACCTACCTGAACCGCAGGGAAGCCATTACTTTC
>JAHBTM010000106.1 GCA_019638635.1 Ferruginibacter sp.
TGCTTAGCAAATCTTCTGCCAAATATATCCAAAGTTTACGGCACAAAAAATTCAGGGATGAATATGGGGTGTTTGTAGCCGAGGGAGATAAGCTGGTATGCGAGCTGATTCAATCGGCCCAATTTGAACCGGTGCATGTATATGGTTTGGATGTTTGGCAATCAGAACATGCGGCGTTGATAAAACCCTATGAAAGCATTCTCACCCTCATAGAACCCGATGAACTCGGTCGAATTTCCGGAATGCCTTCGCCTAATCAAGTATTAGGAGTGTTTCGTCAAAAAAGGTGGGAAATGCCTGAAACTATTGAAGGTGTTACATTATTGCTGGATGACCTGCGCGATCCAGGAAATTTTGGAACCATCATTCGAACGGCTGATTGGTTTGGAGTACGGCACATTATCTGCTCGGAGCATACGGTAGAAATGTACAATCCGAAAGTGGTACAGAGTACCATGGGCAGCATCAACCGAGTGCGAATCCATTATACTTCTCTTGAAGATGTATTGAATCAACATGCAGATGTTCCGGTGTATGCAGCATTGCTGAACGGAGCATCTATTCAACAAGTTCGGCCGCAAAAACCCTGTTTTCTGATGATAGGAAATGAGGCGAACGGAATTTCATCTTCCATATTAAAACATCCACACCATCCGGTAACCATACCGGGTGCGGGAAATGCGGAGTCTTTGAATGCAGCGGTTGCTGCCTCCATTTTACTATATCATTTCACTACCTGAACTGAATGGCTTTTACTACATTAATTTTTCTCACAAGCCAGGTAGGAATTATCAGGGTGAGCATACAAATAGCCAGTGTGCCTGCTGCCACAGCGAGAATTTGCCATCCTTTTATCAGCACTTCGGCCTTATCCACAAAATAGGCTTCTTCATTCAGTTGAATAAATCCGGTTGCCTGTTGAAGCCAGCAAATACCTAAACCCAGCGCGGTTCCAATTGCTACACCGGTGAGTGCAATCCAGAATGTATTGTATAAAAAAACTTTTTGTATGATTTGATTGTTGCCGCCTAGCGCTTTAAGCACACCAATCATGCGGGTACGGTCGAGCACGAGGATAATCAAACAGGTGATTAAATTTACTGCGGCAACCACCAGCATAATCACCAGTAAAATGTTTTTTAGTTGGCCCTGAAGATTCAGCCAATCGAAGATGGTAGGGTAAATTTCATGGATACTCTTGCTGTACCAGGTTTGAGGTAAATCTTCGTATATGCGTTGGGTGATGTGCTCTGTTTGTTTGTAATCACGAATAAAAATTTCGTATCCGCCAATATCGTCCTCATTCCAGTTGTTTAATCGCCGAATGAGGTTGATGTCGCACAAAGCAAAATTTTTATCATATTCCTCAATGCCGGTTTTATAAATACCTGATATCACCATACGGCGTGCTGTCCGGCTTCCGTTCGGTCTGAAAAAAAACACCAGCAGGCTGTCGTTCACTTGCACATTCAAACGGTTAGCCGTATACGAACTGAGCACCATTTGATTGCTGTAGCCGTTTTTTTGAAAAGTGAAGAATGTACCCTGTTGTAGAAATTGGTGGTATCGCTTTTCGTTGTAATTACTGTCGAGTCCCTTCAGCAAAACACTTTCAATACCTGTATCAAATTTAAGGATGGCTGATTTAGTGGCGTAGCGGTCAACTGAAATGGCTTCGGGCAACTGATTCAGATAGGTTTCTACTTCCGCATTTCTGGCTATAGGATATTCTTCTGCAATATTGGAGCGGTCATCCACATCCTGCAACACGCGGATGTGCCCCCAAAAACTAAAAACCTTTTCACTGATTACCTGTTGAAATCCATTGACGAAACTCAATGCCACAATCATCACGGCCACACTCAACGCTGTAGCACCGGTAGCCAGTTTAATGATGAAGCCTGAAAAGGCGTGCCTTTTAACAAAGGCTAAGCGTTTAGAAATGAACCAGGCAACGTTCAAAGTAATATTTTTGGTAACTTTCAAAAATAATCAAAACCAATGAAATGAGGATTTTCACATGGATAATGGCTTTAATGATTTCAGTCAACGTGCAGGCTCAATTAACCGATTCCGTTTATCTATCCAATATTCATTCCGTCAGGTTCCATGTGCAGCATAATCAGCAAAGTTTACCGATGTACCGATTAAACAGTTCCGACAAACTGTTTTTGGGTTTTGATGATATG
The DNA here is from genome assembly GCA_019638635.1 of Ferruginibacter sp. GTDB lineage: Bacteria > Bacteroidota > Bacteroidia > Chitinophagales > Chitinophagaceae > Ferruginibacter. The sequence continues at coordinate 2,190 of JAHBTM010000106.1, forward strand.
GATGCCAACATCAAGAGTTATTATTACACCTTTGTGTTGTGTGATTATAACTGGAGACCAGTCAACCTGAATCCGTTTGATTACATCAAGGGGTTTACCCAAAACCGGATATCCAATTACCGGTACTCTTCGATTGCGCTTACCCGTTATACCCATTATCATGCCCTCTTGCCCGATCAAAATGCCATGCCTACAATGTCGGGGAATTATATTGTAAAAGTATATCTCGACAGTGATACCTCTAAACTGGCGTTTACACGGCGTTTACTTGTGGTAGATCAGAAAGCAACTGTTACCGGTGAAATTGTTCAGCCTTTCACTCCCAATCAATTCAACACCCATCAGAAATTGCGTTTTTCAGCACTCATCAAAGGGGTGAATTCATTCAGTGCCGCGCAGCAGGTGAAGGTGGTGATATTGCAGAACAACCGGTGGGATAATGCCATGCGGGATATATCGCCCACATTTGTAAGAGGCAATACCCTGGAATACAATTCAGAAAATATTGGAATATTTCCTGCAGGTAAAGAGTTCAGATGGCTGGACCTCAGGAGTTTGAGGCTTCAAAGCGACCGGATTGATTCCGGCGCGTATCACAGAAACAGTACGGAGTTGTTTATGAAAACGGATGTGGACAGATCAGCACAGCGTTATGTCTATTTTGCAGATATCAATGGCAGTTACTGGATTACCACGTACGAGAGTATTAATCCTTTCTGGCAGGGAGATTATGCCACGGTGCATTTTTCATTGGCCGGCCCGGGTGGAAAACCCTTTGAAGGGAAGGATGTGTATTTAGCGGGGCAATTAACCGATTATCAATTCAGTGAGCGGTGGAAGATGAAATACAATGATTCAACGGGCTTGTATGAAAACAAAACCCTCTTGAAGCAGGGGTATTACAACTACATGTACATCACCCGAGATCAGGCAACGGGGGCAACGGGTACGCTTGAAGGCAATTATTTTGAAACAGAGAACGCGTACACGATACTGGTGTATTATCGGGGCTTCACCGACCGGCATGATTTGCTCATTGGGATGGGATTAATTAACTCCCGAAACGACCGGCCGGGATTCAGCTTTTAACCATGTGCAATTTCTTCATGTTAATTGAGCAGAAACCTATACCTTTGCAGCCGGCAAGTCTTATACGACCAGCTCCTGCTGAACTCCCCCAGGACCGGAAGGTAGCAAGGGTAGGTGGTTGAGCGGTGCGATATAAGTAACTTGCCTTTTTTATTTCCTTTTTCCACAATTCAATCATACTGCATTAAACCGACGGGATAGATAGTATCTTTGCACCCAAATTGAATCAACCATGAAATTTTTTGTAGACACTGCCAACCTGCAGCAAATAAAAGAAGCACATGATTTAGGCATTTTAGATGGAGTAACTACCAATCCTTCCCTGATGGCCAAAGAAGGTATTCAGGGCACAGATGCCGTGATGCAACATTACAAAACCATTTGCGAGATGGTAGATGGAGACATCAGCGCAGAAGTAGTTTCGGTTGATTTCAACGGGATGATTGACGAGGGTAAGAAGCTGGCGGCAATACACCCTAACATTGTAGTAAAGGTGCCGATGATTAAAGAAGGTATTAAAGCCATTAAATGGTTTACCGATAACGGCATCCGCACCAATTGTACGTTGGTGTTTTCTGCAGGGCAAGCCATATTAGCCGCAAAAGCCGGAGCATCTTATGTTTCTCCTTTTATAGGTAGAATAGATGACAGTGGCTGGGATGGCATGGCCCTGATTCATCAGATTCGTCAGATTTTTTCTTTACAGGGATTCCAGACGGAGATTCTGGCAGCCTCCATTCGTAATCCGAATCATATCATACAATGTGCTGAAGCAGGTGCCGACGTTTGTACGTGCCCGTTAGATGCCATCATGGGTTTGCTGAAACATCCGTTAACCGACATAGGGTTGGCCAAGTTTCTGGAAGATGCAAAGAAATTTGCATAAGACCTTTGG
>JAHBTM010000107.1 GCA_019638635.1 Ferruginibacter sp.
GGGAATTATCGACAGCCGCCTGGCTGAAATGGAAGAAAAGTACGACCTTAAACCCGATGCCATGCAGGATGGTTTCGGTGAAGAAGGGGCTGATGAAGACGGCGCATTTGAAAATGAAGAATCTGATACCGGTGCCGAAGAGTCGGATGCCTATTGATACTGTTCAACATGGAATCTCCGGTTATATCTTCCAATACCTGCATTGTTATAGCAGGGCCCACTGCTTCAGGAAAATCGGATATTGCCGTACAGGTTGCTAAACATTTTCATACTGCTGTTATATCTGCGGATAGCCGTCAATGTTATCGAGAACTTCGTATAGGCGTAGCCCGTCCACCCGAAAGCTTGTTACAACAGGTTCCTCATTATTTTATTGCCGATCGTTCCATTCAGGAACCGGTTACAGCTGCCGGTTTTGAGCATTTCGCACTTCAAAAAATATCCGACCTTTTTAAGGAAAAAAAAGTTGTAGTACTGGCCGGTGGCACCGGATTGTATATTAAAGCTTTTTGTGAAGGGCTCGACAATGTATCACCGCCCGATCCAGCGCTTCGGGAAAGTTTACAGCAACAATACAATGAACATGGTTTTCAATGGTTGAAACAGACGGTGGAATCCAGGGATCCCCAATTCGCTTTACAAGGTGAGATGCAGAATCCACGCAGAATGTTGCGGGCACTGGAAGTGATGTACACAACGGGCCGCTCAATCCTGGAGATGCATGGGGGCACACCTAAGAAACGGCCCTTCAACATCCTTTCTATTTGTTTGGATATGCCTCGGGCTATGCTATATCAACGCATCAACCAGCGTGTACAACAAATGGTTGATGAGGGATTAGAAGATGAAGCACGCGCTATGTATCCTTTTAAACACCTGAATGCATTGCAAACTGTGGGTTACAAAGAGTGGTTTGATTATTTTGATGGATTATATACCAGAGAGGAAACGATGGAACGTGTGGCTAAACATACAAGACAGTATGCAAAGCGACAAATAACCTGGTTCAAAAAGCAACAGGGAATGCACTTTGTGGAAGCGTCATTCCCTGCCGTCATTCAAACCATCATACAAAAACTCAAAATTTAAAACCTACAGTTGCTACTATTTGTCCGCGCGTATTGCGCAAAGTTCCATAGGTATTCAACCGGTCTTCCAGTCTATATGGAATTTGCTGATCACGCACAGTATGGTGTACATATCCCAGATCGATGAACATGCCGTGGTTCCGGTATCCTAAACCGCCACTGAGTTGCATCTGATATGCTTTTTCGGGGCTGTCTTTATAGGGGTTACCATAATAGGCAAATCCAAGTCGGGCCATGATTACATTAAATTTCACTTCTCCACCCACTCTGAAATTAAAGGCACCTTTATACGTATCCTTCACCACACGGGTGAGAGATTTGTAATAGGCTTTTTCATCTGCGGTTACTTCTTCATTGGTGCTTTTGAAAGAGGTGCCACGGTGGTGTACATATTCAATATCAGCCGTCAGGAAACCTCGTTGTTTACGTGTATCCTGTACTTCTCGGAATACATACGAGCCGCTAATCATTGCTTTCCATGGTGAGATTTGCAGATATGATGCGCGCCCCGGTGACCCGTTGGTGAATGTGTTTGAATTCACGGTATAACTGGGCCCGTCTAATACAGTTGACAATGAAGTATTGCGTTTGTCGGTCAGATACAAAAGCGTGGGCGTGTGAAATGCCAGCCCCAGCCTGATATAGTCTTTAGGTCGATAAATGGCCCCCAGTTTCAGGTTTGCTCCCGCACCGGTGGTTTGGAAATCATCTTTATAGGAAAAGGATTGAAAACCGTTAGCAACGGATGAGGTATCTGTTTCAGTAACCTGAGTTAAACTATTGAACGAGACAATCGGGATGCCGATGGTTCCGCCAAAATACCATTTGTTGCCTTTGTTGGTTGCCACCGTAGCGGCCAGTTCATATATACCTCCTGTGGTTTCGTAAGAGAAATCCTGCAGAACGGCATGTCCCTGATCCAGCAGGTTTTCAGGAGCTGCGCGAACCTGGTAACTCCCATCCAACTGACGTACGGTGTCAATCAGGTATGTGTACAGTGCCGGTGCGGCGGTATACGGAATAGGCGAATTGGATTGCAGCACGGCATCAATTGAGTATCCGCTATTCGCAAACTCTTCTGCAAACTGCTCACTATACGAACTGTAATTATTATAACCTCTAAATCGGTATTGCCTGTTGAAAGAAGCGGTTTGATTGACTGCAAAGGCTATGCTCGTTAGATTTTTTTTATCTCTGCTATTGCCCAGCCCTACGACAACGCCTATCGGACTTAACAATAAGGTATTGTTTTTGGTTCGGGTTATTGAATCGCGGTAGTTGGTTCGCATGTTTTGATTTAAAAGATTCAAACCAAACATGACTTCTCGGGTATTATAAAAGCCGATGCCGGCAGGATTAACGTAAGCCGCAGTAATATCACCGGATAAAGAGCCCATCGCACCACCGATGGAATTCACTCTGGCACTTCCGTTCACCGGAAACCAGCTATATCGAATAGCATCTTCCGGCACTTGTGCGAAAGCTTGAAGAGATGATATGCAAAGGGCAGTAAGTATAACTTTTTTCATACAGATTTTTTGGGATACACGTTCTCGATACAACAAATAGGGTTATGGTCTGGGAGGTCTTACCACAGGTGTTGATCCACCACCGCCCGATGGCCTGGTTCCACCTGAAGAAGGGCTGTAGGTGCGATTGTTGTTGTAATCCGTTCTGCTTTCGTTGGTTCTCAATATTCGCCTGGTTTCACCCCGTTGATTCGATTGATTATAAGTGCGTGTACGGATAGTAGTTACCTTTCCGGTTTTAGGGTCACGTGTTGTAAGTGTTTGAGGTGCATACGTGGAAAGATTCGTTGTTCTAGGTGTTGTATTTTTCGGATCTCTAACGGTTATGCCTGAATACACCGGATAAGGATAATAGTAGGGATTATAATAATATCCGTAATGATAACCATAACGGTAAGGATCGTAACGGTAATCCCAATCATTGTCATAGCGCCAGCGAGGATTACGGGTTCCTATTCGAATCTGACGATCTTCTCTTGAAATGTACTCTTCCTCTACTTTAGATTCCTTCACATCCCTTAAGGGTGAATAATATACATCATCCGGCGTTTGACTGCTCTTGTAGGCAGAGGTGCAACTACCCAGAAAAAAGACACCACCCAAGGCAAGAAGTATAATTTTATTTTTCATGTTAAAGGTTTAAGTCAGGTAATGATTATTTTTGCCGCAAAGGCACTTAGTAAAATTGCAAAATATATTTGTTAGATACGCTACACACTAGGTTTTGCGGTGTTAAATATGTGCTAATTAGAATTTCCTTTTTTTAAAAGATTTTCAACAAAAATATGAGTAAAGAAATTACAACGAGGGCAGCCGATTATTCGCAATGGTACAATGATCTGGTATTGAAGGGTGGATTAGCTGATTATTCATCGGTTCGCGGATGCATGGTGATTAAACCCTATGGTTTTCAGTTATGGGAGAATATGAAATCGGAACTCGACCGGATGTTCAAAGAAACCGGCCATGTGAATGCCTATTTCCCGTTGTTTATTCCCAAGAGTTTATTTGAAGCAGAAGAAAAAAATGCGGAAGGCTTCGCAAAAGAATGTGCGATTGTAACACATTATCGCTTAAAAAATAATCCGGAACAGCCGGGCCGATTAATGGTTGATCCGGAAGCCAAGCTGGAAGAAGAACTGATTGTGCGTCCTACCAGTGAAGCCATTATATGGAACACGTATAAAACATGGATACAATCGTATCGTGATTTACCATTACTCATTAATCAATGGGCCAATGTAGTGCGTTGGGAAATGCGTACCCGTTTATTTTTACGTACTGCAGAATTTTTATGGCAGGAAGGGCACACGGCACATGCCACCCGTGAAGAAGCCATGGAAGAAACGGTTAAAATGCTGGAAGTGTATGCCACTTTTGTGGAACAGTATATGGCTGTACCGGTTATTAAGGGCGTGAAAACGGCCAATGAACGTTTTGCAGGTGCCGATGAAACATTTTGTATTGAAGCGATGATGCAGGATGGTAAAGCATTGCAGGCCGGTACTTCAC
>JAHBTM010000108.1 GCA_019638635.1 Ferruginibacter sp.
GATTGCGTAAGCCTTAAAAAACAGATTGGTTTACGGACTGGTAGTAGATTGAATGCGCCTCGCACAATCAGCCGCACAAATCCAACCGGCACACATCATAATCACATCTTTCAACACCAGCCTGCCGGCTCCCGAGAGATAAGGAAAACCATGACGGGGTGTTGGAAAATCACCACCCAGATCAGGCACATACACTTCAGGTGTGCTGATTAAAAAAGAAAGTGTTACGAGCGACATAACAAAAGTGAGTATCCCGCCCAACATCCCAATCAACGGAAAATATATCCCTAACAAAGTGGCAACACCAATCAGTATAATCACTGTACCCAGGGCGTACGAAAAAATATACGTGCCGTTTTCGGTATGCCAGTCAATATTTTTCTGTACGGTTTTTCCTTCGGGGTTTTTGTAGTGGACATATTCCGGCGCCTGTTTGGTGTAAAAAAATTGCATCAACGGGCTATTCGCTACAAAAGGCACAATGCCATCGGCTTCATATTGAAAAGCTTTCAATCCGCCAATCCAGGCCATCACAATAAAAATACTTATGCGTAAAAAATGGATACCTGCAACGGTAGTGGGTGCAAGTATCCTTATGAAACGAGTCAACATAAAACAATAAGATTTTAATTAAGAAGCATTACCATACATGTTCGATTCGCCTCCGTCAATAGCAATCGTTTGTCCGTTCACGTAAGCAGCATCTTCACTGAGTAAAAACGCCACCACTTTAGCTACTTCATGTGGCAATCCAAGCCGTTTGGTAGGGTTACGCTGTGCATATTCCGCTTCAGCACCTTTCGGGTCAGCAGGGTTTACCTGTTTGAATGCCTCAGCCACCATCGGAGTAAGGATGGCTCCCGGTGCTATGGCATTCGTTGTGATCCCGAATTTGCCGTATTCGAGTGCCGCATTTTTGGTCATACCCGAAACGGCGTGTTTACTCGCTACGTAGGGTGTTTGATTCAACACACCGCGAATACCTCCAACAGATGCCACGTTCACAATACGGCCATATTGCTGCTGTTGCATTACAGGCAATACGTACCGCATACCATAATACACCCCCATGAGGTTGATATCAATCACTTTCTTAAATACCTGCACATCATATTCGGTGATGCTTGCCTGCTTCCCTTCAATACCTGCGTTGTTGTAAAACCCGTCAATACGTCCGTAGGCTTTCACCGCAGCTTCCACATATTTTTTCACAGCCTCTTCATTTGAAACGTCAGCTACTACAGTAAGTATTTCTGCATTGGGAAATGATTTCAGTAAAGTTGACTTTGCCTCTTCGAGGCTTTTTTCGTTATAATCCACCAGTGTTAACTGTGCGCCCTGTGCAGCCAGTTCCTGAGCCGCAGCCAAACCAAGCCCCATAGCGGCGCCGGTTATAATGATGGAAGATTTTTTAACTTGTTGCATAATCATTCGTTTTAATCGTTATAAAATTCGTATACTCGTATACGTTATGTTTAACCAATTTTAACACTGGTCATGGTGAGTGAGCCGGCTACCGGTTTATCATTAAAAAAAGCAACCGGTTCATTCGGGTTTTTCAAAGCCAGTGCATACAATAATGGAAGATAATGTTCCGCAGAAGGGATAGCCATTTGGAATGCTTTTCCTTGTTTAGAAAAATGAATCAGCGACGGGTGGTCGTCATTTAAGATGAACTGTTTCATTTTATCATTGGCCTCCATGGCCCAGTCGAAGCCATACGTTTCATTCAGGCGTTTCCATTCAACCATTCCCAGGTTATGTACCATATTGCCGCTTCCAATGATGAGCACGCCCTTCTGTCGGAGCGATTGCAATTCCCGGGCCAGTTCATAATGGTACAATGGGTTTTGAAAATAATCCAGGCTCATCTGAACCACGGGAATATCTGCATCCGGATACAGGTGTTTAATCACACTCCATGCACCATGATCGAGTCCCCACTTGTCATCCAGTTTGATGTCGGCTTTATGAATCAGCGACTGTGTTTCTTTTGCCAAATCCGGACTTCCGGGAGCCGGATACTGCACCTCAAACAATGCTTTAGGGAATCCACCAAAGTCGTGAATGGTAGGCGGATTTTCCATGGCGGTCACATACGTACCGCGTGTTTCCCAGTGTGCGCTGATACACAAAATGGCATTGGGTTTCGGGATTTGCAGGGCGATGCGTTTAAAACCCTGTACAAACTCGTTATCCTCAATCGCATTCATAGGGCTACCATGCCCGAGAAACAACACCGGCATTAAAGGTGTAGGTTTGAAGGGTTCGGTCATCTTATTGAATGTATCCAGTTTCATGGTGATTGCGGTTAATGGCAACGCTGCCAGGTATTTTAAAAAATGTTTTCTTTCCACCTCTGATTGATTTAATCAACTTTTTGTTTTACGAATTGTACTTCTGCATGAATGCGTACTTCATCGCTCACGAGCACACCGCCCGTTTCCAGTGCTGCGTTCCAATTCAAACCCCATTGCTTACGGCTAAGCTTACCCGATATAGAAAATGCTGCTTTGAGGTTTCCCCATGGATCTGTACCGGTGCCGCCAAACTCTACTCCAGTGTAACAGGATGTGTAACACCTTTCATGGTTAAACGGCCGGTTAACGCGTATTCATCGTCATCCGTTTTTTTGAACGACTCTGATTCAAATATGAGTTCCTTGTGTTGTTCTACATCAAAGAAATCTGCTGATTTGAGGTGTGTATCTCGACCATCATCATTGGTGAAAATGGAGGTTGCATCCACCACCACACGAACCGGAGAGGTGAAGAAATCTTCGCCTGCAATGTCAGCAGTAAATTTGTTGAAAGACCCTTTCACATTAGAAATCATCAGGTGCTTCACTTTAAAATTCAATTCGCTGTGCGATGCATCGAGCACCCATTTTACATTGTTGGTTGACTGTTTCATTGTAGTAATTATTTATAGATGATAGAATGATTTATTGTTATACAAAGGTAACCCTGTACAAAAGGAGCCTGGTTATACTAATCGGAAAACATGTTGTACTATCCGGAAATGAGTTTCCTCATCTCGTTCCTGAACTCTGTGGGGGTTTGGCCTGATTTCTTCTTAAACACCGTAGTAAAGTAGGCTTTCTCGTTATAGCCGAGTTCATAGCCAATTTCTGACACCGACATATCTGTGCCCGCCAGGAGGTTCTTGGCTTCGGTGAGTTTACGTGTTTCAATAATTTCTGAAACACTTCTTTGTACCATTTGTTGACAAATCAGGTTGAGGTTGCGGGCCGACATAAACAATTTTTCAGCATAAAACTCCACGCCTTCCGGACGGCGGAAATTATCTTCCAGGATTGTTAGAAAATGTTTGAACGTGGTACTATGCGTATGAAGTTGTGCTTGCTCATCAGGATGTAACTTGCGCCGTTCAGATTCTATCATGGTGAACATGGCACTCAGCCAATGGCGAATCACGGCATAATCCGGCGATTCCTGTTGAGTTTCTTCCTGCATCCATTCGCATAACGTTACCAGTCGCTTAAAAGAATGGTTTTGTTGTAATACGAGGTTGGCCTGGTCGTGATACAGTGCATACAGTTGAAAAATAGTTTCGGGAATAAACTCACTTTTAAAACGAATCACCCACATGCTGCAAGCGCCATTTACGGCAACGGGTTGTGCGCGATGCACTTTTCCTTTTGAAACAAAACTTACAAATGGGGCCAGAACCGCATCGGTTTTAAAATCTATAAAATGTTGCAGGCTACCCTCCATGCCCACTATCAGCTCCTGATAATCGTGTACATGCGGATCGTTTACAGAATCTGCAATGCGTGCCGCTTCTTTAGCATCTATATGAAATATTTTAAACAATTCATTCATCCCGATATATGTTTAACGCTATTCCTACGGAAACCCTTTAATGCTTAACCGGAAAACTCAGTGAAGTTAATGCATTAATGATTGAACCATACGTTAAAGAATGGGAGGTTGAATCATTAACTTGGTGAATTTGATTTTGATTCGCCGGGGGCTGTATGCATACGGAATAGCCTCAACCGTTGTTCCGGCCATGTATTGCAAGTCGGGCCCTGAAGGCTTTCGGGATCCGGCAGCCCAACATCCGTTTATG
>JAHBTM010000109.1 GCA_019638635.1 Ferruginibacter sp.
TTGTCTGCTTATTCCTTAATAACCACAGGCTCAAATCGTTGATGTGTTTGTCAGTAGGCGAAATGTCCCTAAAGGCCGTCAGTACCATGCTCATGGTTTCAACCGGTGCTTCATGCCAGTAATAACCGCCTCTTTGAAGTTCCTTCCAGTACATGCCCAGCTCTTTGTGGTAGATCGCATTTTCTTTCAATGATCTCAGGATGGATCTTGATGTTTTTGCATCAGAAGGATGAAGTGTGAGGGCAATCATTGCTTTCATATACAGCGACTGACTGTTCCAGTACTTCTTTTCCTGTTTCATAAAATATTGAACTGCCTTTTGTACTGCTGCTTCGGAAGGTGCATTCGGATAGAGTGTACGCATGTACAAATGATGTATGATTAAAGGAGTCAGTTGATTGGCTGCGGCACTTTTTTTATCCCGGTTTGCCCGCTGGTAGGCTTTTACCAATTCACCATTTAAATACGGTAATCCCTTATCCGTGATCGTTTTTATTGCAGGATGCAGGCTGTCGGGTGATTGTAGTTTTTGTAACCTGCCCAATCCGGTGAGGATGTGTTGCGTGATCCAGGGATTTTCAGGACCGTTCGCAAACCAGCTGAAAGAACCGTTTCCATTTTGCAATCCGGCCAGTTTTTGCAAGGTGTTCTCTTGTTCTTCGGCCAATCTGGTCAGGTTAAACAACAGGGCGATGTTTTTCTTTTGAGTACTTTCATCGCGCGCTTCCAACACCCAGGGTGTTTCTTCCAGCAAAGCAGATTTCAGTTCCTGGTTTTTCAACAGATTACTCATCAGGGCTGAAGTATCCAGTTGTTGCCATTGTTCAAACACTTTTCGGATACCGGGTGTTTTATGTACAATGAATGATGCGAGGGTATTGGCATAATACCGGCTGAAGATTTGTTCGCTACATTCATACGGATACTCCATCAGATAAGGTAAGGCCTGAATGGCATACCACACAGGATTCGAAGTGTATTCAACCGTGAGGGAATGGTGCTTTAATGTGGAGCTATTTACGGAAGCTGACAATCTGTTATACTCCAGATGCAATTCATTGGCATCGCGCAGTGTGAATGGAAGCGCTTCGGTAACCAGTGTGCGGTTCATCATAACAGGAAATATTTTTTCCTCCCCATCACTGTATTGCCCGTTTTGTGAAACGGCCTTCACCCTGATTTTAAGTGCGCTGTTGAAGTTCACCGGTATTTGCACGGGAAAGTGCACTACACTGTTTTGTTGTGCCTCCACAGTGAAATGCTGAGAAGGGAACACGTTTTGAAACCAGCCATCTACTGCATGTGTGGTTTGTGCGTCTATCAGCTCCAGTTGTAATGAGCCGGAAAAGGCACTATCGGTGGTGTTAGAAATTTTCACCGGAATCTCCAGTTGGTCACCCTCTCTGAAAAACCGTGGAGCATTCATTTGCACCATCAAGGGCAAACCGGTGATTAGGTTTTTTTCAGTATATCCACTTTCCAGGCTGTTTGAGTGCGCCAAAACCATCATGCGCCACTGTGTTAACGATTCAGGCATGGTAAACGTAAATGAAATATTCCCTTTTTCATCCGTTACGAGATGTGGATAGAAAAATGCAGTTTCTCTGAAATCGGTGCGCACCTTTCCGGAGAAAACCGGTGTGTTGTCTGCAGATGGAGGTAGGATTTTAGCTCTTGAAACCCCTGTCACTACTACGCCTTCGATAGAAGTGGCAGCACCAGTATACTCCGAATATTTTCGGGAATTAAAGAAATTCGCGTCATCAGTTACACCATCGTATTCAGCAAGTTCATAATCACTGACTGCATCTTTTTCATAGTACTCCTGTTGGCGTGAAGTATAAGCCCAGTTTATCAACCGGTCATATTGTACTTGCTTCGTTTTTTTGTACACAGGGTATAAGGAGGTAGCATTTAGTGCTTCTTTTGTATTTACATGGAGGGCAGTCCAGTACGTCCTTTCCGATAACACCGGGAACAACGATTTCATTGGATTCCATTGGTGTGGATGGAACTGATCTAACGAGACGTCATACATACTAATCAGTGCTTCACTCGTAACTTTTTCTTTCTTCTGGCCGGAGATATGCACGGTAAATGTCTCTGTTTGTCCGGGTTGAGTTAAATCCCTGAAGGTGCTGAATGTTACAGATAAATCTTTATTGCTCCAAGGGACGATGAGGTCTTTCCCCGCATTATACATCCGGTTTTGGTACACAAAAACATATTGTACACTCATACCACCCCGGTCTGTTTCTTTCAAATCCAATGTTTGTTGCAGGCTTTTTCCGGCAGATAGTGTGTGGTATTGGTTGATGTTGCGTTCCAACATGCGGTCTGTGCTCTGTATCAGCCATACCTTATCCCAACCTGTCTTAACGGTTATGTTCAGTGACTCTCCGGGTTCAGCAATATCCTTGTCTGCAAAAAGTTGAATGGGGGCATTCACCGGGGTATTGCCGGAGATGCTCATCCATTGTTGGGCGATAACAGGTTTGCCGGATGTTCCGTTGTACGTATATGTGATGCGATACCATCCCGGTGTTAGCTTTTTGCCCGGCCATCGAATGGTTTTGTTCTCTCGGGTGCTATCGGTAAACTGCATGGCGATGCTTAACGTTTTCCAGTGTGCGCGGTTGTTTTCATCGCCATAAGGATCATGCGGGAACCATTTTTTAAACGCATCTTTCGACATGGAGTACTGATCAGGTACTTCCCACAACCGCTCACGTAAAGGTGTTTTCGGAGCATCCATATGCTCCACTTGTATGTTCACCGGTACACTTTTGAAAACACCATTCAGGTTTTCGCTGCTTAATAATTGATTGTTGAGTTGCTCCGCAAGAATGGTTTCAGGTCCTGCCGGTGTTAGCAGGATATCCTGGTAACCAATGTTCACCTTCAGGTTGGCAGAACGTGTTTCCCCCTGCAGATCTGTAATGTCCGTATTTATTTCAAAGTTGAAATAGGGTTGCAGGTTGGGATCTACTGTTTCATCGGGTAATGCTTCAAATAAGATTCGATAATTCCCTTGGGCATCAGTTCTAGTTTCCCCCGTACCAATCACTCTCTCGTTACTGTAATATGGCGCCTTTCTGCTACTTCCACTCCAATAGCGGAATGGAAAATTCACTCTTCGTTTAACGGTGTACGTTACTTTTGCGTTACCAACAGCAACACCTGTATAGGAAAGAGCATTTCCTTTTACGTGTATGCTATCCCGTAAGGCATACTTTTCTTCAGGAAGTTGAAGGTTGTTTTTAAAGGTGGGCCTTTTGTACTCCTCCACCCGGAAGGGCAGATAGGTGTCGGATTCTTCGTGGTACAGGTTAAGCTCACCCGTTAATCCCGAAGGTGGAATGATAAAGCTTCCTGAAAATGAACCATATGCATTACTGGTGAATTTTTCGGATTGGATGGTTTCTCCATTGGCATCTTCGAACTCAATAGTAGCCGTATGATTTTTCAAGAGGGTTGTCTTTCCGGTTTTTGTATCGTTGGTAACGGTGATGCCTTTGAAATACACCGTTTGTCCCGGGCGATATATCGATCGGTCGGTATATAAGAGAATTTTTTCTGTTTCATCACTGTCCTCTTCTCGATAACCGTTGTAATAATAGTTCCAATGTGAGAGATACAATTTTTCATTACGGTGTTGTACCACAATGTCTGCTTTTTGATTTTTTGATTCATCAGCAACAGGAGCCTCAAACATGCCGGCCTGATTGGTTTTTAATTTAACAACCATCGGTTCTGCGCCGGGTTGAGCTTTGTTATCCCTGTCTGTAAATGTTACCGTTACCTCTGCACCTGCCACCGGAAAACCGGTGGATCGGTTTACAATATGATACTGCTTTTGGTTATTGCGGATACACATCAGGCTGTTTACCTGAATAAAATTTGCCACCAGAATGTTTCGGGGGGTGCTGAAATCTCCGCGGATATCTGCTAACAACAAATAATTTCCTGAAGAGGTAGCAGGGATTG
>JAHBTM010000011.1 GCA_019638635.1 Ferruginibacter sp.
CCTGGCTCAATATCGGATTATTTGAAAGCGTAGTGTTTGGGCGCAGCAATCGGTTCGATTTTCAATACCTCAACCCCATTATTTTCTTCCGTCACATAGAAGGCACCGTGGGCAGCCCCGATAATGCGGTTGCCGGCCTCGATTTCAAAGCCAACGTGGCACATAAATTTCAATTCTACGGCCAGTTGCTGATGGATGAATTTATTATTAATAATATTCGCAAAAACAAAACCAGCTGGACGAACAAATTTGGATTTCAGTTAGGCGGAAAATATGTAGATGCCTTTGGCATCAACAACCTTGATCTGCAGGTTGAAATGAATCGTGTAAGGCCATTCACGTATTCACACAATAACCTGGTGGCAAACTATACGCACTACAACCAACCGCTGGCGCATCCGCTCGGAGCCAATTTTCAGGAATTTATCGGGATTGCCCGCTATCAACCGGCTCCGCGCTGGTATGTAATGGGCCGTGCATTTTATTATTACAAAGGTTTAGACACTGCCGGAGTGAATTTGGGAGGAAATATTTTTCTGGATAATAAAACCCGTCCGTCTGACAATGGCTTTACCACCGCCGGAGGAAATAAGTTAACGGTGTTCAACGGCATTCTGGATGTTACGTATGAATTGCGTGAGAATGTGTTTATCGATTTGGGTTTTCAACAACGCTTCTTCAAAACACCCGGAACTTCTACTCAATCCACAACCATCGTTACCGGGGGCATTCGGGTAAATATGCCCAGACGAAACTATGATTTCTGATAATGCTTACTCTACCGTAAGTGAGAAAGTAATGGTGCGCGCGTTGATTTTATCAATCGTGCTGGAGAATTTATAGGATTCATCCCGCACATGCACATTCCTGAAGCCATATCCCAGTTTCAGTTCCGGTGATAATACGAATACCGGGAAATAAATATGGAAACCAATTCCGGCTTCAATGCC
Source organism: Ferruginibacter sp. (assembly GCA_019638635.1). Taxonomy (GTDB): domain Bacteria; phylum Bacteroidota; class Bacteroidia; order Chitinophagales; family Chitinophagaceae; genus Ferruginibacter. The sequence goes on from JAHBTM010000011.1 coordinate 951, forward strand.
GTAATCCAGTTTATCTAAGCGTATCATCCCCTCGGTACTTTTCTTGTCTTTGTTGGCTGCCATATCATACTCAATTTTACCGCCACCAAACATGTACACCCTCAGGTTATTGATACGGTCGCTCTGAAACTTAAGTTGTAATGGTAAACTCAATGTGATGCCTTGTACCTTCTTCAACATCAACGTATCTTCTCCTATGCCACGGTTAGGTGTGGGGAGAAAATATTGAAAAGCCTTTTCGGTAAATACGAGGTTAATAGGGTACGTACGCAAACTAAAATGTTCGCTCAAACGCAAATTCACCAGCCAGGCCAGATTAATACCTGTACTGTTGATGCTTTCAATACCCTTGATGCTGTCGCTGGTAATAAATGTTGGATGGCGCGTGAAATTGTAATGCGCCTTATTCATGCCCACCATAATTCCAAAGTGGAATTTTTTTTCATCATGCTCTTCCTGATTGAGATAGCGTAGCTGAGCATCAGCCTGCGCCCCTATAAACACCAGCAAGATGCAGGTACACATTATTTTTCTCCGCAATAAATACTGCATATTCCGAATGTCATTTTTTGGATGGTTGTATTTCTGAAACCCACACTTTCAAGCACACGGGTAAAATTTTTCCCTTCCGGAAATTTATCAATAGACTCATCAAGATATTGATACGCTGTCGAACTTTTCGAAAACAAATGAGCCATAAGCGGACAAATCGTTTTCATATACAATTGGTAGAACGGTTTGTACAGTGGTGAGGTGGGTTTGCTGAATTCAAGCACTACCAGTTTTCCTCCGGGTTTCAACACCCTTCTAATCTCCGCTAATCCTTTTTCGAGGTGCTGAAAGTTTCGCACTCCAAATGCAACAGTTACAGCGTCAAACGTATGGTCATTAAAGTTTATTGTTTCACTATCGCCCTTTAACAACTCAATCACATGGCTCAATCCGGCGCTGTGTACTTTCTTACGGCCAACGTCTAGCATGCCTTCGCTGATATCAATGCCCTTGATTTGTTCCGGTTTTAGCAAACGCGATGCCATAATCGCCACATCTGCCGTACCGGTTGCTACATCTAATATTTTTTGTGGAGCTGCTTCTCTGAGTGTGAGTATGGCTTTCTTCCTCCAGCGTTTGTCGATGCCCATACTCATAGAGCGGTTCAGAAAATCGTAGTTGCCCGCAATATGGTCGAACATTTGTTCCACCTGATGTTTCTTCTCCAGCCCCGATGAACGATCCGGCACCACCCGGTCATGTGCATATTGCGCCATAAAAGAGCAAAGATAACAGAGTTTGCCGCAAGGTGAAACGAAACGAGTTTATTATGAGTATTTTTACAATTATGCAGATTAAAAAGGCCAGTTACCTCATCAGCAGTCCGGATTATGAAAAGTGCCCGCCACCCAACCGGCCGGAGTATGCATTTATCGGACGAAGCAATGTGGGCAAGTCGTCACTGATTAACATGTTATGCCAGTCGGATAAACTGGCCAAAACATCAGGCTCGCCGGGAAAAACCCAGATGATCAATCATTTTGAAATAGAAAGTACCGGAGAACGCACCGAAGGCGTGTCGGAATTGTTCCGCTGGTATCTGGTAGATTTACCGGGCTATGGTTTTGCAAAAGTGAGCCAAACCAGCCGTCGGCGATGGGAACAAATGATTGAACAATACCTGCGCAAGCGCGAAAATATTTCCATGGTTTTTGTCTTGATCGATTCAAGACATTCGCCCCAAAAAATAGACCTGGCATTTTTGGATAAACTGCGTACCTGGGAGGTACCCGTAACCGTTGTATTTACCAAAACAGATAAGGTGAATCAACGCACCGTAAGTGAAAATGTAAAACAATTCGGCGAAGCCCTCAAAAAAACATGGCAGTTTTTACCGCAGTTCATTGTCACCAGTGCTGTAAAAAAGCATGGGCGACAAAAACTCTTAAGTGTATTACACGAGTTAAACCTGCAGTGGGAGGGTGCTTAGTTCACCACTTTATTCGCACAACTACTGCTGGCAAAAGCCTCCGGTTTGGCTTTAAAGGCAAAGCCCATACCCAGGATGTAGCCGGTGGCTTCCCGTAACGCTTCATTGCTTTTGAACTGAGGGTTGGTGTTGATGTCGGCATGCACTTCCATGTCTACATCATAGCGAGTAAACAAATCACACAGCTCATACGCAATTTCAATACTCTTAGCCACTTCCGTTAGCATGCGTTCCTTGATGCTGAAAGGCTGCTTCGTTTTTTCGTTGTGAATAAACATAAAGCCTCCATGCCCTTCACGCAAAAAAACAATTACGGTGGCAAATTCTGTTTCATGGCCTTTCACCTGGCTATCAGTGCCAATGCACACTTTCAAGTGGTAGCCTTTTTCTACTTCTCGTTGAATGGCACTTTCTACGGCTTGTTTAATCGGGAGATTCAAATAATCCCCGTTGAATTTTCTCCAAAGCATATGTATAGGGGTTTCCTAAATGTAAAACTTTTTTTCAGGGAAACCTGCAAAGGAGTTGCTAACAGGGTGTTATTAAATTATGAAGTAAGGGACGCATCGGGTGTTTATCGAATCGATCCACCTGTGCTGTTATATCGGGGCTGTGCACTACTACAACCCGGCTCAACAGGAGTTCCGGCCATATATTACAAGTCCGGTCCCGAAAGCTTTCAGGATCCGGCAGCCCGTTAGCATCTTATCCATCTTCAGCCATGCTGTTTTAGGGTATGCGTAGGCGTTATATTAAATTGTGTATCATGGTGTGTAGAACTGTTTGAATACAGCTGCACTCCGGCAGGTTCTACATTATATCATCAGCCTGCTTCATCAATCGCTATACAATCATCATGCGGTTGTTCACATCCTTCCATAAAAAAAGGGGCCGGCCCCTAACGCCAACCCCTTACTTACACATGAATCTACCTTACTGTTTTATAATACGTTCTACTTGTTTCTGACTTTGAGATACCATTTTCAAAATGTACATACCTGAAGGATGGTTGCCCATGCGAATCAGGTGCGCTCCCGCATTTCCGTTTCCGGAGCTCAGGATGCGTCCGTTTACATCGGTCAGGATGTAGCGGTAGGTTTCGGTGGATTGTACCACAATCTGATCACGCACCAGCGTACTCACCGTGGCTAAACGCGTGTTTTCGTTGCCTTTGAGTACAAAGGTGTTCGAGTATCCGTTTTCGTGGATAACGGTTCTTACTTTTATCCGATAGAAGATATTGCCACTCATCGCCGGTCGATAACTGTATTCCGTGTAATGTGCCGGCACTTCCGTTAAGATTTGGAACTGACTGCCATCAGTAGAATACTCAATGGTGATGTTTTCTATGGGTTCGTCGGCTACAATATTCCAGCGCAGGTTGTGCATCTTATTGGCTTCAAAACCGGTTAAGGTTATGGAACGAATTGGCAATGCACCTTTGGCACCGGTGAGTGTGTATGAACCCAAACTGCCATAATTGTTGATGTTTGTATTTCCCGCACCGGATACGGCAAAGTAATACGTACCGGCTTGAAGGAAGGTGTCAATCACCACATTCATTTTTTCCTGCGGGTTATATAGGGCGATGCGATTGCCCGATGCATCAAAAATTTCTATCTGCACATCCAGGTTTGCTCCATTGTTGCTGTTATTTAATCCAAAGGGTTTGGCCTCTAAATGCACACTTCCCGCTGTGGGATTATCATAACGGAACATATCTCTGTCGGTATTGGTGCTGATAATGCCTTCAATGGAAAAAGTAGGTGCCAGGGCGGTGGCTGATTCGTTCACCTCATTGGAATAGTCATCGGCACGGTATCCAAAACCGTTGATGGTTGTAATAATGGTGAGGTTGTCTTGCACCAGTCCGCATCCGTACGGAGTGGGACCAGAATTCCAGCCGGTCATATTTCTGTAATAACTGTTACCCATTACCGGCGCCCAGCTGGTTTCACCGGTACCGGTTCCCATGGCGTACGTTTCTATAAGCTGACAATTTGAATCGTATGTACTTTGATGCGATAATCCTATGGTGTGTCCGGTTTCGTGTGTAATACACTCTGCAATGTATTTGCTGTTGTTGTTCAAACGGTCGGTGAATACAAAGGCTGGCGCATCATCTCCCCACGTAAACGAGCCAATGTATGCAATACCCCCTACACCAGGGCTCCACGCACTGGTAGGCGTCACGATTACGCGCATACGCTGATTCAACGGAGCATTTAAAAATACAGTAGAATCTGTAGTGATGTTGATATCGAATGGCCTGAAATCTTCTGCTACGCGATGAAATATTTCATTGATTTTTTCGGCTGTTAACCCAGAAGGCGCACAGGCAATCGGATGGCTGCCATTCCAGAACGGATACTGTACAAAATGTCCGTCGAAATCAAGATAAATGGTAGCTGAAGCAGCAGGATAGCTGCTCATGCGTGGCTGAGCTTTCACGGCCGCCGACAGGCAACACAGGAAAACCAGTATCAGGATTTTGGAAAAGTTTTTCATGGCTCTTTGTTTTTGCCCGTTTCACCGGGCCGGATTGGATTGGATATATTGTACACAAGGTTACAGGCACTGCTGTAACACGGTAGTCGTTTCTATTTTTACCAGTGAATAATTCCCTTTGGCATCACGCTTCATTTCATACCCATCGGTGCTTTGAGGATGCATGATCCGTCCGGTGTATGTGATGCTGTTATCGGCATGCGTTTGGCGTGAAATCATCAGAATCGCTTTATCATATCGAACCGATTCTATGGCAATGCTTTGCAGGTTATCATACGGTTTTACTGAACTGATCACACGACCTGAAAACTGAAAATTCGGTTGAAAGGAGATTTGGGCGTAACTGCCGGGAACATATTGGAAGCTTTTTTCAAGCAAGGCACTGCTGAAGGTTACCGTAGCCGGAGCCTGTTCAAAAACAGCCTTAGTACGGGGCGCTATCTGAGCAAAACTGATTGAACTATTCAGTATTAGAATAACAACCAACCACTTTTTACACATTGTTTTCATGGTAAAAGATTTTTCTGGATAAATGGATATACCCTTAGGAAACGTAACAACGGTTCCTTTAGTATATGCAACACCCGAAAAATTTTACCTTAATACTGGCCCGTACTGAGCATGACCAGCGTGCACGCCTCAATGGTCTGGATTCCTTTAGCCGCTGCCATACTGAGCAGTTCAGCGTTTTCAGTACCCGGATTGAAAATGATGCGCCGGGGATGCAAGGAGAGGATGTAATCGTAATAGGGTTGCTGGTTGGCGGGGTTCAGGTAGAGCGTAACGGTATCTACGTCATCGTAAAGTTCCTTAGTATTTTTCACATCTACTCCCAAAACGGTTTCGTTTCTGCGGCCAATGGCAATGACCGGATGGCCGAAACGTTGTAATTTCTCCAAGGCCAGATAGCTATAACGGTTTGGATTAGACGAAGCACCGAGGATTAAAGTTTTCTTTTTCATGACGGGTCTTTTAAAAATCTTGACTGAATGGACGGAGTAGGCATCATACATTGATCTTTTTTTCCGAACCAGCTATATCGGTAACGGCCAATGATATTGTACACGCCATCGCGGATAAAAGGAGGAACTATAATGAATGCATACATCAGTGGCCAGGCACCTTTTAAATGTCGCGCAACACGCAAGGCTGCCGTAGAGCGTTTATACACCTTATGGTTCTCAATGAGGATGAACGTTTTCAGTTCATCGGGAATACTGAATTTTTTCAGGAGCGATTGGGCAGATGCACTTTGCAAAGAGGCGAAACGATACCGTGCCGCGGGATCTCTACGGATGATGAACTGTACCGCCCCGCTGCATAAGTTACATACGCCATCAAATAAAATGACCGGTCCGTCATTGGCAGTCATACGCATTGAATTTAAACCAGCATCCGCACCGGTTGTTCCATCATGGCTTTCAGGGTTTGCAGGAAGGCTGCACCTAGGGCGCCATCTACACTGCGGTGATCACAACTGAGGGTAACCGTCATTACCTGGGTTATGCCAAATCCGTCGCCTTGTTTTACTACCAATTCCTTTATGCGCCCAATGGCCAGGATGCAGCTATCCGGCGGGTTGATGATAGCAGTAAAGGAATCTATATCCATCATGCCCAGATTGGAAATGGTAAAGGTGTTTCCTGAAAACTCCTGAGGCTGTAATTTTTTGTCGCGCGCTTTACCATACAATTCCTTAGTTTCTGCGGCAATTTGCGAAAGGGTTTTATGATCGGCAAAACGAACCACGGGCACAATCAAACCATCCGTAACTGCTACTGCAGTGCCAATATGTATGTGGTGGTTATGTCGTATGAAATCGCCCATCCAGCTGCTGTTTACATCGGGGTGTACGCGTAAGGCAGCAGCGCAGGCTTTAATAATCATATCGTTGAAAGATATTTTCACCGGGCTCACCGCATTCATGGCTTCACGGGCTGCTATGGCATTGTCCATGTTTATTTCCATGGTCAGATAAAAATGCGGTGCCGTGTACATACTTTCACTCAGGCGGCGTGCAATGGTTTTACGCATTTGCGACAGTGGGGTGTCAGTATAACGTTCTTCCATACCCGCAGTTGTAACGGCGGCCACTCCCGCAGAAGCAGGTGTAGCTGTTTTACCGGGTTGATAGGATTCCACATCTTTTTTGGTGATTCTGCCTCCATCTCCCGAACCGGATAGGGCCGAGAGGTCAATGCCCTTATCTGCTGCCATTTTTTTGGCAAGTGGAGATGCCTTAATGCGTCCGCTATCAGAAACATTGTTTTCAGCTTCCGCAGGTTCAGTAGCAGCGGGAGCAGTGGCAGCAGCGTGAGGCGCTGCAACTTTTGGAGAACCACCGGATGTTTGTGTTTGTTTTTCATACTCCACATATGCCGTAACATCTGTTCCCGGTTTTCCAACAATGGCAATAATTTCATTCACCTTAGCGGCTTTACCGGCTTCTACGCCCACATACAACAAGGTGCCCGCTTCATATCCTACCACTTCCATGGTGGCTTTATCGGTTTCTACTTCGGCCAATACATCATCACTTTTAACCGTATCGCCAACTTTTTTATGCCAGGCAACAATTTTTCCTTCCGTCATGGTATCGCTCAATAAAGGCATACGGATTTCTTTGGCTCCGGCAGGGAGCTGAACCACTTCAGTTGCAGGAGCCTTCTCCTTGACGGGTTCCGGTGCTTTTTCCTTTTGGGTGCTGCCGGTAGCAGGTTGCTCGTTCAGCAACTGCTGATAATCTTCTCCTTTTTTACCAATAATGGCCAGAATACCATCAATAGGTACTGATTTCCCTTTATCAACCCCTATATACAAAATGGTTCCCTGCTGATAACTTTCCAGTTCCATGGTGGCTTTGTCAGTTTCCACATCGGCCAATACATCACCGGGCTTTACGGTATCGCCCACCTTTTTATGCCAGGCAGCAATCACCCCTTCTGTCATGGTATCACTCAATCTGGGCATACGAATCACTTCAGCCATAATATCACTTTTATTAATATTGAAGCCCGAAATTAATGTAAAATGAATAAAGAAAGCGCCGTTTTAAAAACGGTTCAATAATGCAGCGAAAGTTTCAATTCATCTTTCAGCAGGGCAACCAGCGGATATGCTTCCGCTAACTTCTGAAACTGCTGGCGCGGACCCATCACATGCTCTGTAGGCGCGTTATGGGTTTCGTTCTCCTCCAGCAAAAACTGAAAGGTGAGTTTACGGTTATTATATGCTTGCTGAAAGTAATCTATCCACTTTACTTTTTCCGATTCAATGAATGTTTGTTGCAAACCCGAAGTAACCTTTATCTGAAACATAGAATCTGAAATGGGAGAAACTTCTGCTGTTTTAAAATGAAACTGCGCCGCGTTTTTTTCAGTAAACAATGTTTGTGTGAACTGTTCCCAATGGTGTTGTAGTGATTCCTGTGTAAGAGGTATTTGCTGAGCGTTGGCCTTATTTTGAACTTGTACTTTTTCTTTAATCTTTTTCAGGCTCAGTGTGGGAGAGGCCGGCTTCGGTGCAACGTCTTTGGTTTCTGTGTTAACCGGTTTTGTAGTTGTGGTTTCAACATACAATTTAGGTGCAGGCGTTTTAGCTGCTACGGGCACTTTCCCGGCAGGGGCAGTAACCGGTAATGGTTGGGGGCCAATGGTGCGGAAGGCAAGAACCTTATTGCTATGCGCTATTTTTTTTTTTGAAACCCCATCTTCTTCTACCAGTTCCAGTGCTTGTTGCAGGTAACACAGTTTAATAAGGGTGAGTTCAACCTGAAGTTTTTTATTGCGTGCCTGTTTGTATTGTACGGAAGATTCGGTGAGCACATTCAATGCAGAAAGCAACCATCCCATCGACATCTCCTTCGCCGTACTGAGGAAGGTGGCTTTAAAATCTTCTGCCACTTCCAGCAATGCCACCGATTTTTCATCCATGCTAACCAACAAGTTTCGGATGAATTCAGCAAAGCCATCTAGAAACACATCGCCCTCAAAACCTTTCTGGTTAATTTCTTCAAACAACAGCAGTATATGGGGTAGTTGCTGTTGTTTAATCATTTCAATCAATTTAAAATAATACGCTTCATCCAGTATGTTGAGGTGTTCCAGAGTATTAGCGTACTCCAGTTTACCATTTGTAAAACTGACAATTTTATCGAGCATACTCAAAGCGTCGCGCAGGCATCCTTCACTCTTCATAGCAATCACATGCAGGGCTGCATTTTGTGCTTCTATGTGTTCCTTTTCACAGATTTCCCGCAAATGATGCACGGTATCATCCGGCGTGATGCGTTTAAAATCGAATATCTGGCAACGGCTCAGGATGGTGGGCAATATTTTATGTTTCTCGGTAGTAGCGAGGATGAAAATGGCGTACGGAGGAGGTTCTTCGAGTGTTTTCAAAAAGGCGTTGAAAGCCGCAATGCTCAGCATGTGTACCTCATCTACAATATATACTTTGTATTTACCGGCCTGAGGGGCAAAGCGCACTTGCTCCACCAGCGAACGGATATCATCCACGGAGTTGTTGCTGGCAGCATCCAGTTCATGGATATTCATGGAAGTGCCATTGTCAAATGAAATACAACTGTTACAGGTGTTACACGCTTCGGTATCGGAAGTGCGGTTTTCGCAGTTGATGGTTTTTGCCAATATGCGGGCGCAGGTTGTTTTACCCACACCACGCGGCCCACAGAATAAAAAGGCATGCGCCAGTTGGTTCTGACGGATGGCATTTTTCAATGTGGTGGTGATATGTGATTGCCCGATAACCGTATTAAAATTCTGCGGACGGTATTTACGGGCCGATACTACAAACTTTTCCATGCGGCTCCTGAATTAAATAGTTATTCTGAACAGCGAATTTACGACAATATAGGGTGTCTTTTGAATTCCTTCAGCGGATCGAACAAACAACGGTAGGTAGTGAGTATTCGGCTGCGTTCTACACGGCCCAGGCCCTCGGCCACATTCAGCATTTTGGGGTTAAAATCACCAATCCACTGCATTTCGTAATGCTCATATGGCACCTGATTGCTCATGATTACTTTTTGTGCTTCCCCTATAAAATAAGCATCCAGTCCTTTACCCTGCCATTCGGGTACAATGCCAAAGACCAATCCGGTGAGTTTTTTATTTTTTCTTGTTTTCTTCAACCAGAGGAAATACAGTTTATGTAATACATCAAACTTACCGTGTAAATGTTTGAACCATTGATTCAGGTCGGGAAGGTTCACAAAAATGCCGGCGGGTTCATTTTCACAATACAAAAACCACATGCCTTTTTCATCCATAACCGGTTTCATTTTCCGGAACATGATCAACACCTGATCTTTCGATAACTTTTTCAACCCTCCATGGCCGGCCCACGCTTTGTTGTACACGGTAACAAAATCTTCCGCATATTTTTCAAGTTGATTTTTCCGAATCATTTCAGCACGAAAGCGTCCGTCTTTTTCCCAAAGGGCATGACGTTTAATGATTTTGGGGTCGATGGATTGTTTGAGGTTCATCGACAGGCAAATTTGATGGAAGAACGGTTTGAATCCGTAGTGCTCCAGCAAATCTTTGTAATATGGCGGGTTGTAATTCATCCCGTACAGGGGCTCAGTAAACCCTTCGGTTACCAGTCCCCACCATTTGTCTCTTTCTCCGAAATTAATGGGTCCATCCATAGCTTCCATACCTTGTGTAATCAGCCATGAGCGGGCATTATCGAGCAGCAGGTCGGCTGCATCCTGATGGTTGATACATTCAAAAAAGCCCATGCCTCCAACAGGCATATCATCTCCTTTGTTCTTATAACGGTTATTCGTAAACGCAGCAATGCGTCCGGCGGGTTTTTCGTTTATCAACAATACCCAGCGCTGTACCGTTCCATAGCGGAAAGTTTTATTTTTTTCAGGATCGAATACGGATATGATTTCATGGTGCAAAGGTTCAATCCATTGTGGGTCGTTGGCATACAGGATCTTCGGTACCTGCAGGAACCATTTTTGGCTGAGTGCATCTTGTACCGGTATAATCTGCATGTTCATCTTTACATCCTCTGAATGAATAAAAAACCGGCAGGAAGCCGGCTGGGTTTCAATACAAAAGGGGTGTAGTGTTACACCACCATAATTTCTTTTTCTTTTGCGCTCAGGTGTTTTTCTATCAGGTTGATGAATTTATCGGTCACTTCCTGCACCGATTTTTCTGCATCTTTACAAGCATCTTCACTTAAGCCGTCTTTCTGCAATTTTTTGATTTGTTCGATGGAATCTCTTCGTATATTCCTTACCGATACCTTGGCGTGTTCACCTTCGCTGTTGCAACGTTTCACCAGTTCTTTTCTCCTTTCTTCGGTAAGAGGCGGTAGAAACAGCCGGATGATGGCTCCGTCGTTTTGAGGGTTAATACCAATGTTCGATTGTTGTATCGCCTTTTCAATGGGTTGAATCATATTCTTTTCCCAAGGTTGCAGGGTGATGGTTCTGGCATCGAGTACAGAAACATTGGCTACCTGTTGAATTGGTGTAGGGTTGCCGTAATATTCCACCATAATACCGTCGAGCATGGCCGGATTGGCCTTGCCGGCACGTATTTTAACCAGTTCACTCTCGAGGTGTTCTACAGCCTTCGTCATTCCTTTATCCGTAATGCTCAATATCGATTGTATGTCTTCTGCCATAATTTTAAAATTGGATACAAAACTATAAAAACTGCCGTTAAAATAATCGGATAAAAAAAGGGTGGAGGATGTAGCTAGTTATTCTGCTTCCACAGGGTCAGAGGCCAGAGAGAAAATTTTGCGTGTTCTCACCGCATTTTCATTCCGGTTGCCCAGCGCGCGCTGACGTACTTTCTGGCGCAGGTAGTACACCCATCCTGTTAAGGCAGAAGCTACCGCAAATACAATAAGCAACAAGGCTGTAGGACCAACAGGGTTCAGTGCTACTGCCAGTGCAATGAAGGCTATGCTGAAACCCGTGCAGGTGAGCGTTATTTTTTTATGAGAGAAACCCAAATCGAGCAAAAAATGATGAATATGGTTTCTATCAGGACTGAACGGAGAACGCCGTTGCATTAAACGGATGCCAAAAACACGCAGTGTATCAAATAACGGAACCATTAGAATGGAGAACCCTATGGCAGCGGAAGATTCAAAATAAATTTTTGAGGTGGGATCGGCCGCTACGTTGATGAACTTAATAACCAGAATAGCATTTACAATACCCAGGAGGAGGGAGCCGGTATCTCCCATAAAAATTTTTGCAGGAGAAAAATTATAAATCAGGAAACTGAGGATGCTGCCTGCCAGTGCAAAAGCCAATACTGAAAACAACAGGTAATCGGCAAAATAAAAATAGGTGCCAAAAATGAGCGTGGTAATTAGTCCAAGGCTGCCGGCTAGTCCGTCAATGCCATCAATCAAATTAAAGGAATTGGTAATAACCACAATGGTAAAAAACGAAAGTACAATACTGGCAATGTTGGGCAATTCGTAAATACCCAGGAAGCCGTGCATGTTGTTGATTTGAATACCGCCAAATTTGATGAGGATACCGGCGGCTATCAATTGGCCAATGAATTTTTTACTGGCAGAGAGTACGAGGATATCATCCTTCATCCCCAGAAAAAAGATTACGATGGCGGCGGCGGCATAAAACTGTAGTTCCGCTGCGAGGTTGGCCGGAACACCCATCAGGGCCCCCATGATAAAACCTGCAAATATGCCCAATCCACCTAAAGTAGGAATGACCACTTTGTGCACTTTTCGCTCATCAGGTTCATCAAACAATTTCTTATCCTTGGCTATTTGAATAATAACGGGAATGGCAAAATAGGTGATCAAAAATGCTAAAACCGCACTTAATATAATGTTATCCATGCGAGTAGATTAAAGGCAATCTCAATGTAAAAGTACCGAAATTGGTTAGCAGTTTTAACCTTTTACATAGAAAAACCCTGAATTCGAGCCTTTAAATTATAATAATTTTCCATTTTCTCCTATAATTCTTTAAAAATGAAATTTTTAGTGGTTGGTTCATGGTAAGGGCCTGTGGAAAGGTTCATCTGTTTATTTCGTGAATTTCGTTGCACTTTTTAAAGTAGGTTTGCACCATCTTTTTAAAACTGCACATGAAAAATATTGCCGAACTGGAAGCGATGGCCACACAGGTGCGCCGCGACATTGTAAGGATGGTACATGCCGTTCAGAGTGGTCATCCGGGCGGATCGCTGGGATGCACTGAATTTTTAACCGCCCTCTATTTTAAAGCGATGAACCGGAAAATGCCTTTTCATATGGATGGCATATGGGAAGATTTGTTTTTCCTCAGCAACGGGCACATCACTCCGGTATATTATAGTGTGCTGGCTCGTGCAGGTTATTTCCCTACAGAAGAATTAAAAACGTTCCGCAAAATCAACAGCCGGTTACAGGGGCACCCCACCACGCATGAAGATTTGCCGGGCGTGCGCATAGCCTCCGGGTCGCTGGGCCAGGGAATGAGTGTGGCAGTGGGCGCAGCAAAAGCCAAAAAGCTCAATGGCGATGCCACACTGGTGTATTCATTACATGGCGACGGAGAGTTAAACGAAGGTCAGAATTGGGAGGCCATTTTATTTGCGGCACACCATCGTATAGATAATCTGATAGCTACCATTGATGTAAACGGACAACAAATTGATGGCTCCACCCATCAGGTAATGAACCTTGATCCTTTAAGTGATAAGTTCAAAGCGTTCAATTGGGAAGTGATGGAAATGGAAGGCAACAAGATGCAGGCCGTGGTAGACGGATTGGAACGAGCTAAAACACTCACGGGCAAAGGAAAACCGGTGGTGATACTGATGAAAACCGATATGGGTCACGGGGTTGATTTCATGGCCGGAACCCATGAATGGCATGGCATTGCTCCCAATGATGAACAATTGGAAAAAGCTTTGGCGCAATTGCCGGAAACCATCGGCGATTACTGATTACCGTAAGTGTACCGGTTGGCGGGAGGCACGATAAGCCGGCAACCATGAAGCCAGCAATGAAATAGACAAGGCCGTGGCGGCTACCATCAGAAAATCGGTAGCCAGCAGCTTCACCGGAAAGTGGCTGATGAGGAATGAATCTCCCTGCATCGGTATAAGTTTAAACTCTATCTGCAAAAAACAAATGATGGTTGCCAGTGTAATTCCTGCTGCTGCGCCGATGAAACCCAGTAGCAATCCTTCACTCATAAAAATCTGCTGAATTTTTCTGTTGGAACTTCCCAGGCTTTTCAGGATAGAAATATCCCGCTTTTTTTCAAGTACCAGCATGGTAAGGGCGCTGATCATATTGAAAGCAGCAATAATCAGGATGAGGGTGAGTACGGCATAAATGGCCCACTTTTCTGTTTTCATGGTATTAAACAAACTGGTGTTTTGCTCGTACCGGTTCAACACTTTCATTTCGGGCCCGGCAAAATGTTGCAATGTTTTCTTCAATTTTTCAGGATGTGCATCCGGGTTCAATTGAATATCCATAGAGGTGTACACATGGTTGGGCAGGGCGAGTTGCTGACGCACAAAGGGCAGGTTGGTGAGGGCAATGGTATTATCAAACTCCTGTTGAATGGTGAATGAGCCGGATGCCACCACATTGCCTTCGCTCATCGACGACAGCGGATCGTTGGATGTATTGCCTGCTTTTGGGAGAATTACTGTGGTAGGCATATATTCATACAATGCTCCGATGACAATGCCGGTAGCCTGCCGTATACCGGAGCCCATCACCAACATGGGTTCGTCTGCGGTTCCGGTTTCATAGTTCCCTCTTGTAATTTTATCAGCCACATTGCTCACGCGCGTGTAGTTTTCGTCTACGCCTTTCAGAAAGATAACGGTTTGTGATTCTCCGTGTTGCAACAGGGCTTTTTCTTCCAGCACGAGTGATGCGGCAGCCACTCCGGGTGTGGATCGTATCTTTTCAATCATCTCAGGTGTGAGGGTGATGGTTTTACCGCGGGCGGGAACAATTTTTATATCGGTATAGAAGGTGGCATACAATGAACGTACGAGATCTTCAAAACCGTTGAAAACGCTCAGCACCAGAATTTGGCAGCAGGTGGCAAAGGCAATTACGGAAGCGGTTACCCATGAAATGATTTGAATGGCATGGGCCGATTTTTTTGCCCTGAAGTATCGCCATGCAAATGTAAATATCATAACAAGGATAGGTTACTGAGGAGATTGCTTATCATCTTTATCCCTGATTTCTTTAAACAGTTGCTCCATTTTATCTACATATTCCAGGGTGTCGTCGATATAAAACTGCAGCACAGGCATTGTTCTAAACTGATGCCTCACGCTGGTGGTCAGCATTTTTTTGATTTCATGCGCCTTATCCTGAATGGTTTTCATGGCTTCCGGCACATCAGGCACTTTAAAAAAGCTCAGGTAAATTCTGGCTTCGTGCAAGTCGGGTGTAATTTTTACAGAGGCAATAGACACCATGCCACCGTGAATCATGGATAAGCCCAAACGCTGAAAAATAGAATTCATTTCTTTTTCAATCACGGCGGCTACCTGCTTTTGTCTTTTTCCTTCTATCATTGCTCAGGGTTAAAGTGTAAATTTAATTACTTTAAAGGAGTATTATCTTCATTAATTTTGCCCCGATGAGGAATTTGCAGGCAATTTTCAAGTATATCAAAAACTATCCGGGCCTTGTAGCGGCCTATTTTAGTTTTAATATCTTATCGGTTGTATTCAGTGTGGTATCGCTGGGTATGCTTGCACCCTTCCTGATGTTGATCTTTAAGCTGGATGGGGATGTGTTTGAAATGGTGAGTGGCAAAGGGTTGAATCCGGTGAATCATATAAAGTTGTATGTATCGAAGATGGTGGAAGAGCCGGGCGGTGCGGAGAAGGCCTTGCTCTTCATTTGTGTAATAATTTTTATTGCGATTATATTAAAGAACACATTTGCTTACCTCAGCCTGTACTATCTGAACCCTATTCGTAACCGCATCTTAAATGATATGCGCACGAATATGTACAATAAAATTTTGCGTTTACCCATTGGTTTTTTCAGTGATCAGCGCAAGGGCGATGTTATGAGTCGTTTTTCGAACGACATCAACGACCTGGAAGTATCCACCATCAGTGTATTGGAAAGTTTATTTCGGGAACCAATCACCATATTATTGTACTTCTCCTATCTGGTGATGTTGAGTCCGCAGTTAACATTGTTTCTGGTATTATTCCTTCCGGTAGCGGGGTTCATACTCGGCAGGGTGGGTCGTTCCCTGAAAAAGAAAAACCAACGGGTATTGCAGCAGTTCTCCAATATGTTTTCCACGATTGAAGAAACGTTGGGTGGGATACGGGTGATTAAAGCGTTTAATGCGGAACGTAAGGTGAAACAGCGTTTTGATGAACAATCAGAAACCATCTACCGGTTGAAGAATAAAGCCAATCGCCGAAGAGATTTAGCCTCTCCGTTATCAGAGGCCATGGGAGTAACGGCGGTTTTATGCATCTTGTTTTATGGCGGACGATTGATACTGAACAACGATGCAGGCATTGGTTTAAGTGCGGAAGACTTCATCACCTACATTGCATTCTTTTCACAACTCATTCAACCGTTGAAAGGATTGTCAACCGCTTCTTTCAACATACAAAAGGGGGCTGCCAGTATTGAGCGCATTGAAAAACTCATACAAACCAAAGAAGAAATTACAGATGCGCCAAACGCCAAAGTGCTGGAGTCTTTTGAACATTCCATTGAATTCAGGAATGTAAGTTTTGCATACGATGATAAAGTGATTTTGAAAGACATCAACCTGGTCATACCCAAAGGAAAAACGGTGGCGTTGGTGGGCAGCAGTGGAGCGGGGAAAAGTACACTGGCCGATTTGGTGCCCCGGTTTATTGAAGCTACAAGCGGAGAGGTATTGATAGATGGGGTATCGGTGAAGGATTACACCATACAGTCTGTTCGGAGTAAGATGGGCATTGTAACACAGGAGGCGATCCTCTTCAATGATACCATCGCCCAAAACATTGCATTGGGAGTAGATCTTGCATCGCGCGAAGCAGTAGAGCAGGCTGCAACCATTGCCAATGCGCATACATTTATTTTGCAGAAAGAGCATGGGTATGATACATCGGTAGGAGAACGAGGCAGTAAATTAAGTGGCGGTGAGCGCCAGCGCATCACCATTGCCCGGGCGGTTATGAAAAATCCACCCATATTAATTTTAGATGAGGCCACTTCTTCGCTGGATACGGAGAGTGAGCGTTTGGTACAAGAGGCCATTCATCAATTGATGAGTCATAGAACCTCTTTGGTGATTGCGCATCGTTTAAGTACGGTACGTTACGCGGATGAAATCATTGTGTTACAAAAAGGAGTGATTACTGAACGCGGCACACACGATCAACTCATAGCACAGGGCGGCTTGTATAAAAAACTGATTGATATGCAGGAAGTGCAATGATTGGAGTACTGTAACAAAACCTTCGTACCGCGAACTCCCTTACATTTTAATTTAGATATATCACGCCAACTAACACGTAAGTGCATCCGTGCCAGTAAGGTACGAGCCAGCAAAATCTTTAGGTTTTACAATGTAAGAAGTTGATACATCCTACATGATACAACTGGTTAATATGTACCAATACCGGGTGAAGGTTAATGCGCAAAAGTTATAATAAAAATGGGGAGCAAATTGCCCCCCTTTCTTATTAATTTAGATCAATCACTGCTTTATTATTGAGATCGTTTCTCTTTTATTGTTTCTGTTGAGTTCAATATAATACACACCTTTGGCCCAGCGGCTACAATTGATGGTGTGTGTTGTTGCTACAGATTGAAGTTGAACACTTTGTTTATACATAACTCTTCCTTTAGCATCGATCACTTTAATACCTGCAACTGAAGATGCACCCGGCGGTAAAGTAACAGTAAAAGTGTTGTTTACCGGATTAGGATAAATTGCGAATGAGGTTCCTGTTTGTGTTTCTTCAATGATTACTTCTCTTTCTGCTGAGTAGGTTGTTGTTGAATTATGTACTACTCTTAAGCGATAAAAGTTAGAGCCTACAACCGGAGATGTATGAAGGTATGAATAGGCGTTTGGCCCACTTCCGCCTGCAGGATCCCGCTCATTTAAAGTTGTGAATGATCCGCCTTCAATGCGGTGTTCAAGAATGTATTTCAAAATGTTATTCTCGTATCTGCCTTCCCAGTTGATTCGCGATTGATTGTTTTCAAACACAGCATTAAAACTCACCAGTTCAAAAACAGGAGTGGGTGGTGGAGGTGGAGGCGGTGGAGTGAAATCTTGTTTCACGATGGTGTGAACAACATTGGTAATAATGGGCAAATTATAGTCGAAGAAAATGGCAGCACTATTACTAACGGTGTCGCCTACCTGTAATCCGGGTCTTGCCTTAATTCTGAAACTGATGTAACCATGACTTTCCGGTTCATTTGTTAAACTATCTACCAGCAGGATATTGTTAAACCTTGCTTCAAGCACATTTCCGGAAACCACTTTAACTGTTGCAGGATGACTCGTACCAATCACGTAAATACTATCAGGATATAATTTATCGCTGATCGTATCTCTAATCACCACGGTAAACGCTGTATCTGTACCGGTGTTTTGGAAGCGTATGGTGTAATGCAGGAATTTGCCCTGGTTCAGTTCCGGAATGGAAACGTAGCCACCGAAATGCTCGGCTTTGTCATTGGGATCGTAGGAGCCAGTGACGGTTTCAGTATTGATGGTGTAATTATCCGCAGGCGTCTGATCTCCTGTGCTGTCAATATACACCTGACTGATTAGTTGATCGCCATTGTTTAATATAGGAGGAGTTGCTAATTGCAAATGGATATCAATCATTCCTGTTTCTCCCATTGCAATGGAGGGGATAATCCATCTGATCGTATCACCGGAACGAGATGTTGGAGGAATGGATGCGTTTACAAAATATGCTCTGTGATCCTTAATATAGGTTAACTCTTTGTTTGTTTCATTGACGGTTCCTTTGTTGTTGTATTTAATTGTATAAGTTGCATCAAAACCGGGTCGTAATTCTGTTTGCGGAATTACATACGCCATACAGTCGTGTATGTTGGGAATGAATGTTAATGCAAAATCAACGGTGTCCCTCTGATTATAGTTATTGAATTGCACAATTGCAGATGCGGGTGTAATATTGAAATAAGGATAATTGGTCTCCGCTATTAGTGTGTAACGACCGGTATCAACATAGGTTTGATAGTTGCCTCCTATAGGAAGAACCGATTCTGCAAAACCAGTTTTGGTGATCTTGATCCGTGCATGATCATAGAGTGGTTCACCGGCATCTTTAATGCCGTTAGTATTTTCATCAATAAAAACCTGACCAACAATTGTATTGAGTGGAGAAAGTTTTAATATCCAGAAATCCATTTTGCCTTTACTCACCGGGGCATCACCGTTTAAAACTGGATTCCCCACATTCGGGGCATTGGTTTGTCCGCATAAAATGTAATCGCCTGAGCCGGTTATTTTAATAGCATTAAATATAGTAGTATCACTAATGTAATCGTGTTGAGTTCCATATATATACTTAGCATTCATTCTGCCAACCATTAACAATCCTGCATGTGAGCTGAAATACTGATTATAATCTGAACTTCCGGCACCAATCACAACCCCATTAGACACAGCAATCCCGTGTCTTTCAGCAAAAGCTTCTTTGTTATAATTTGAAACAGGATATCCCGATTGTGAAAATCGATAAGATGTGAATGAAGAGGTATTATCCGGATTTAACCAATAAAATGCTTCATAAATTACGTCATTCCAGGGTGCTCCAGCCGGGGTTACTGCTTCCATAGAAAAATATGTGTTCGCATTATCACGAATCATAGAATATGCTTGTGTTCCCTTTAGATCTTGTAAATAATTAACTGTAGAACCGTCTGATGTTACGTCACAAATGTAGCCTCTTAAATGCGGGGCAATAGTATTAGGAAGGGGTACACCCATGTAAATGGAGATGAAACTTGTTGTTGAGATAAATGCACGTAAAGTTTGATCGGGCATTTCTACAATGCTAAAGCCTTCATCGTGTTTTGTAAATGATGAAGGCATTTGTGGGTCAAGGCATTTCTCCCACAGTAAATTTCCATTTTCATCTATTTTAATTAACCATGCATCTGTGTGGTTACGGTTAGGGATACCTGACATTACTTGTCCGTTGGTGGAGAGAGAAGTCCCTATCACCGCATAGCCTCCGTTACTTACACGAACCGCTTGTGATCCATGATCATACAATGTGCCGCCATAACATTTGCTCCAGATAATATTGCCGGCCTGATTGAATTTGGTTATCCAAAGATCACCACCTCCTCTGCTATCCGTAATGTCACCGTTGTTGGAATTTGTATATCCTGTACACAGAAAGCCTCCGTCAGGTGTTGCGATAACAGCATTATAATAATCTGTTCCTGTGCCTCCCACAGATTTCTGCCAGATCAAATCACCGAATTCATCCAGTTTAATGATCCACGCATCCGAGGAATCTGTACTCCCGTGGTGCCCGGATACATTCAAATCATTGGAGTGAGATAATCCAACAACAATCATTGTTCCATCTGGATTGAGGAGTATATCTTTTGCAATGTCTCTGTTGGTGCCACCATAGCCTTTCGACCATAAGATGCTGGGCCTTATCTGGGATTGTGCTGTAAATACGCCTTGAGCAACAGCCCAATCAATACGAATAAATTTCGCATGTTTATTGATTTTAAAAATTGATTGAAAGGGGCGGACTGTTGAATTAAAATCGTTATAAAGTTAATAATAAAAATAATATTAATATAAATATGCCTGTTTTCGACTCATAAGTGCAACACATATTATTTTATCAATCACCACAAATAAAAAAACCACCTGCAAGAGGTGGTTTCAATTTATCAGTAGAAATGATTATTTAGAGCGACTCATTTTTGCAGCAATGGATAACGTAGCGTGGGGCACGGCACGTAAACGCGCCTTATCAATTAACTGGCCTGTTTCACGACAAATACCGTAGGTTTTATTTTCAATGCGCACTAATGCTTTTTCCAGGTGGTCAATGAATGTAATCTGGCGGCTGGCCATCTGGCTTAATTGTTCTCTCTCCATGCTCAGGCTTCCATCTTCCATCGTCATGTAACGATTCTCACTTTCGTCTCCACCCATTTCATCTTTACGGGTAATCAGTCCTTGTAGGTAGTTCAATTCTTTTTTAGCGGCTTCCAGTTTTCTGGAAATCAATTCGCGAAATTCAGCCAACTCATTGTCGCTGTAACGTACAATCGACTTGCCTTTATCTTCAGAGGGTTTATCCAATACAGATTTCATGAATTCAGGGTTATAGGGTTTAGATGTTTTGGTAGCTATTTTGGGCAATGAAACCGGTTTGGCCGGTGCCACTTTAATGTCTTTTACATTTTTAGGGGGCAATGTTTTGGTGGGTTTTGATGCCACAGGTTTAGCGGGTGCTTCTTTACGGGCAACAGCGGCTTTGGGCGCGGGCTTTGCTGCCGGTGCCGGTTGAGCTGGCGACGTAGACTTTTTGGCCGGTGCTACTGGGGCCGCTTTTTTTACAGGGGCCGTTTTAGTTGCCGGGGTGGCTTTTTTTACCGGAGCCGGAGCTGCTTTTTTCGGGGCCGGTGCAGCCTTTTTAGCCGGTACAGCTTTTTTCACCACAGCAGGGGCCGCCTTTTTGGGAGCCGGAGCCGCTTTCTTAGGAGCGGGCGCTGCTTTTTTAGGAGCAGCCTTCTTTGCCGGAGCCGCTTTTTGAGGTGCCGGAGCGGCTTTCTTAGCCGGTGTAGCTTTCTTTACAGGAGCGGCTTTTTTGGCCGGAGCTGCTTTTTTCGGGGCCGGTTTGGCTATTTTCTTTTTAGTTGCCATTTGTTTTGCTGATTTTTTGAACGTTTACGGTTAAAGTCGCATCGTTTATTTCTATCGCTATACCTTCTGAAATTTCAGGTTCAAACTCAATAGTATCCGCTAAAATTTCGCGGCAAATATAGTCTTTAAATTGAATCAATGAAGGTTGCAGGGCTTCATTCTGACTGATTTTAACCGATATTCGGTCGGTTAGTTCAAATTGAAGGTCTTTACGTACATTTTGAATCCTGTTAACCAATTCACGGGCATTGCCTTCATGTAACAAATTTTCAGTCAGGGTGATATCTAACGCCACCGTCAACGACCCCTTCGAAGCTACTTCATATCCCGGGATTTCATCGGTGAATATTTCTATATCCTCTTCATTTACAACAAGTTGATCGTTATCAAGGGTAAGGGTGAGTCCGCCGTTTTGCACCTGATTGATCTGCTCATTGGTTAACTGCTCAATGGCGGTTGCAGCGAGTTTCATCTTCGGTCCCAACTTTTTACCCAACGATTTAAAGTTGGCTTTGGCTTTTTTACGGATGAAATCATTGCCGGCATCCAGGATTTCAATTTCCTTGATGTTTGTTTCTGCCATAATAATATGTTCCACCTTCCGGATGCCCTCGGCCATTTCTTTATCGAGTGCCGGAACAATGGCTTTTTGCAAGGGCTGACGCACCTTAATATTTACTTTTTTACGCAAGGATAGTATTAGTGATGAGGCATCCTGAGCCAATTCCATACGTTTTTCCAAAGCCTGATCAATCATTTGTACATCAGCAACAGGATACAATACGTGGTGTATAGAACCTGCATGGATTCTTCCGGTAACCTGGTTCAGGTTGCGGAACATCCAGTCTGCAAAGAATGGCGCAATCGGTGCCATCAGGGCACTCAGTGTTTCGAGGCATTCGTACAGGGTTTGATACGCACTGATTTTATCGGCTTCATATTCTCCTTTCCAGAACCGGCGCCTGCATAAACGAACATACCAGTTGCTGAGGTGTACATCTACAAATGTTTCAATATCCCTTCCAGCTTGTGTGGGTTCGTAATCATCAAAATATCCGGTAACACGTTGTATCAGGCTATGGAGCGAGGAGAGAATCCATCGATCCATTTCCGGCCTTTCATTTTCGGGTATGCGTGGCTGTTCGTAACGGAATCCATCCACGTTGGCATACAACACAAAAAATTGATACGTATTATACAAGGTGCCGAAAAATTTTCGTTGAATTTCGCGAATCCCTTCTGCATCAAATTTCAGGCTATCCCATGGAGAGGCATTGGTGATCAGATACCATCGGGTAGCATCTGCCCCAAACTGATCTAATGTGCTGAACGGATCCACCACATTGCCCAGGCGTTTGCTCATTTTATTTCCATGCTTATCCAACACCAGTCCGTTGCTTACAACCGTTTTGTAAGCCACACTATCAAACAGCAACACCCCCAGTGCATGCAAAGTATAGAACCAGCCACGGGTTTGATCTACGCCTTCGGCTATAAAATCGGCCGGGAAATTTTCTTTAAAGGTTTCTTCATTTTCAAAAGGATAATGCCATTGTGCATACGGCATGGCTCCACTATCGAACCACACATCTATCAAATCGGGTACGCGGTACATGCGTTTACCACCGTTGCTTACCAGTACAATTTCATCCACAAACGGTTTATGTAAATCTTTCACACCCGTTAAAAATGCTGCGTTGGTGCCATCATTCAACTGTTGATGTGCTTTTTGAATTTCATCATTTAACTGACGAATGCTGCCGATACAAATCATCTCTTCTCCATCTTCCGTTTTCCAGATGGGAAGCGGAGTGCCCCAATAACGGCTGCGGCTCAAATTCCAGTCTACCATATTTTCCAGCCAGTTTCCAAACCTGCCTGAACCGGTGGAAGCGGGTTTCCAACGGATGGTTTTATTTAGTTCAATCATCCGGTCTTTTACGGCTGTGGTTTTAATAAACCAGGCATCCAACGGGTAGTAAATGATGGGCTTATCGGTTCGCCAGCAATGCGGATAATTGTGTTCGTACTTTTCAACTTTAAACGCTCTGTTTTCCAGTTTCAGTTTTACGGCGATGTCTACGTTTACATCTACATATGCGGCATCATCTTTATAATTCTTAACAAACCTTCCACTGAATTCGCCGGTGCCCTCAATAAATTTACCTTCACGGTCTACGAGGGTGAGGATACCTAAACGGTTTTGTTTGCCTACTTTAAAGTCATCTGCACCAAACGCAGGGGCCGTATGTACAATGCCGGTTCCATCTTCTGTGGTTACAAAATCTCCGGTAATGATGCGGAACGGATCGGCATCGGGCGTTGTTTCTTTAATTTTTTCCAGTGTGTTCGATTCAAACGGAAGCAGTTGCTCGTAGCGTGCGCCGGCCAACTCACTGCCTCTAACGGTAAGGAGTACACGCCATGGTACTGATTTGTCTCCCTGTTTGTAAGCCTGCTCATCCGCATCCTGTTGTTCAGCTTTAAAGAACGATGGCAGGAGTGCGGTAGCCAGCACCACATGTACCAGTAATCCGGTATACGGGTTGAATGTTCTCACGAGGCTGTATTCAATATCCGGGCCCACCGTTAAGCCAAGGTTGGAGGGAAGGGTCCATGGGGTAGTGGTCCAGGCCATGAAAAACACATCCTGATTACCGGAGGCTTCAAACAACTTTACCGTTTGCTCATGGGCAATGGCTTTAAACATCGCCACAGCACTGGTATCCTTTACATCTTTATATGTGCCCGGTTGGTTGAGTTCATGACTGCTCAATCCGGTACCTGCGGCAGGAGAATACGGTTGAATGCTCACACTCTGATAGAGGTAACCTTTTTCGTACAACCGGCTCAGGCACCACCACAAACTTTCAATATAATTGTTTTCAAAAGTTACGTAGGGTTCCTTCAGGTCAACCCAATATCCCATACGCTGGGTGATGTCATCCCATAAACTTTTATACCGCATCACAGCTTCACGGCAGCGTGCATTGTATTCCTCCACAGTAATTTTTACACCAATATCTTCTTTAGTAATGCCCAGTTCTTTTTCAACCCCCAGTTCAACCGGAAGTCCGTGTGTATCCCAACCACCTTTTCTTTTTACCTGAAATCCCTGCATGGTTTTATAGCGACAAACCAAATCTTTCAGTGTGCGGGAAATTACATGGTGAATACCCGGCATGCCGTTGGCACTGGGCGGACCTTCATAGAACACAAAAGAGGGGCGTCCGGCCCTCAATTCGATGCTTTTTTCAAATGCATGCTCCGTTTTCCAGGCTTCCAGCATTGTTTCGGCGATGGAGGGAAGGTTCAATTGGGTATATTCCGGGTATTTGGCAGACATATTCAATATTTCATCAAAAAATGGTGTGCAAAGTTAATGAAACCAAAGGCTGCATAGCACACAAGTTTTCAAACCAAAAAGGGGCGATTTCTGTTAAAAAAGAAAGGAGTTTTCCACAGTTTGGAAGGGTTGGCACAATATTGGTTTAAAAATGACCAAATGCTCACCTTAAAATTAAAATAGTATGAAGAACCTTCTTTTAACGATGGTATCCATCATCCTGATCGGTTTCACCGTAAACGCACAAGGAAAGAAAAAAGCCACTGATAAACAGCCGGTTGTACCTGATGTAATACAGGCATCGTTTAAAACGCAATATCCGGATGTAGCTGAAGTACGCTGGAATAAAATGCACAGTGGTAACTATCAGTCGGTCTTCACTAATGCCTCAGGCAGGGAACAAACTACCGAATTCAATGCGGCCGGTGAAATAGTGCGCACCAAAATTGCTTTTTCTTCCGAGGGTGTGGATGAACACCTGATGGCGGCCATCCATGAAAAATATGCCGATGCCACGGTTACTGCACTCACTAAATATGAGTTAGCCGGTGTGCCTGCTTATTATAAAGTAAAGATTCAAACGGCCAATCAGTCTCAGAAAGATATTCTGATGAGTGAAGAAGGGGCCATCACCGAATAACGTTTTTTGCTGGTTTAGGGTTTTATTAGGGTAAAACGGGGGTAATCTTACTCCCGTTTATTTTTTTGCCATCCGTTTTTTGCGGGTTCGGTTCCACCAAATGATGATTCCTGAGGCCGGAAAAAATGTTCCGAGCAAACATGCAACGAATCCGATGAATTTAGAGGGTTGTCCGAATACCGATGCGGTATGCACAGGTTTAAACTGTGCACGCACTTTCTGCCCGGTATTTTTATCATTATATTTTTCAACGCTAACCACCTGGTTCGTGTATGGATTCACGTTATATACGTCTTTTTCCACATCAGTGTGGTAGTGGGGTTGCAACGCCGCAATGCTGATGGGTTGCTGTGGTTTCGATGGGAGCGTTATTTGATAATAGGGCGAGGCCGCCTGTTGTTTTACTGTGCGCAAGGCCAGTTCTACGGCGCCGTACACCGGTTTGCCTGTTTCAATGGCAATAGGTTTTGATTGCACCATCTGCGTGCCCGTGAGGGTGTAAATTCCTTTGTTGAACCATTCAAATGACCAGGCCAATCCGGTTCCTGCCAGAATAAAAAGAATGATAGCTGAGTAAAATCCCAACACCACATGATAATCGTAATTCATCCTTTTAAAACCGGTTCCCGGTTTCCATTTCAATCGTTGCCATAACATAGCCTTGTTTTTTGGCCACCACAAGATGATGCCCGTAATTAAAATGAATAAAAACAGTAGGGTGGAAGTGCCCACGATCCATTTACCGGTTTCACCTCCCAACATCCAGCGGTGGAGGTTCATCACCATAAAAAAGAACGATTCCCGATGATTGTATACCGCTGCAATGTCGCCGGTGCAGGGGTTGATGAATACGGTTTCCGTAGGTGGACGATTACCCGGTATTTTCACTGTGGTAGCGGAATTGGAGGGGATGGTGATTTCAGTATTTCGTCTGGGATCTTCGTATATTTTAATACTTTTTGCCTTCACCTGCAGGGTAGATTCCACCAGGTTGATTAAGGAATCGGCAGGTATCCTTTCGGTAGATACGGTGTGGTTGAAATAGCGTTTTGGGTGCAGCCCATGCTGCATTTCTTTCTCGTACACCAGGATAGCACCCGTAAGGCAGGTAATCATCACCACTAAGCCGGTAGATATGCCCAGGTAGAGGTGAATGCGTCTGAAAAATATCTTCACGTGTTCAAAAATTGTATGCCACGCAAGGTAATTTGGGTTGTTGTTTGGGGTTTACAGAATAAGGAAAAACCATTACGATGAACGGAATAGTTTAATAACAGGGAGACAAAAATGGTTGCCTGATTAGTTTCTCAGCAGCAATTCGCATGGTTTTAAACCTGTATGCTTTTTGAAAGCAGTGCTGAAGTGGGAGATAGAAGAGTATCCCAGCAGCATCGATACTTCCGTTACGCTGAGTCCTTTTTCGTAGAGCAGGTACTTGGCGTGGTCCATCCGCTGGCTTTGGTAAAATTCAAAAATGGTGCAACCATAAATTTCTTTAAACCCTTTTTTGAGGTAACACTCGTTCATGGCTACTTTTCTGCTGAGGGTTTTAATGGTGATGGGGTTGCCGATGTGTTCGAGCAGCAGTTCTCTTGCATGTGCAATTTTATCGCGGTCGGCCTCGTTGGAAAGAAACTTACAGGTGAAAACCGGTTCTTCTTTCTCGCCAATCATGCACTCCAGGCTGTTGAGCAGTAAAAGCTGTATCTGTGCACCCACGTACAATTGTTCCAGGGTACCGTTATATGGGTGTTGAAGCAGGGCTTCCAGTGTCATTCTCGATTTACCGCACACGGGCACCGTTCTTACAAAGGAGTGGGGATGGGTGCATCCTAACACCTCATCAGAAAATGTGCGGTGATGTTGAGGAGATGATTGGTTTCGAAGAAATGCGGTTAAATATTTTTCGGAAAAAGTGCAGGAAACCACATCTATACATTCTGTACGCTCTCCGCAATGGTCTACGCCATTCAGGGAGCAATTATCACAGGAAGTGTTTTTTGCCCGGCAGTACATATTGCCTGCTATGCAGAAGGTGAGTTCCAGGGAACCCGTACCGTCAGCTTTTTTGGGGGAATAAACCACTTTTCCGGCATCCTCAAAATTCCAATGGGGTAACTTTCGGATGCGTTGAACATTGAGGTGGTACAATTCGGGTACAGTCCGCTCCGTTTCCTGCAACACTTCCCATTCATGCTGAAGGGCAGGCACTAAATCGGTTGGTGAAAACAGGGACTGATGCACTTTCATATTGAGGCGCAAATATACAACCCCGCTGCCGTAAATCATCTTACCCATTGATTTTGAACACTTACAGCGAGTGCTTTAACATAGTTTCAACACATCCTTTTTTTGTTTCATTTTACCCGGCAACGTATATGAATAAATAGTGTAAAAAATAGTGGCGGAAACGAGGAGTCGAAGGGGTAAAAACATTGGTGGTTCGGGCTATTTTTTGTACATTTGTACATTGGAAAATTTCCATATTATTAATTGATTTTCAATCACTTTATGAGTAAAGAAGCAGAAGCGGTTTTAACGTCCGCCCCACAGGCGTACAGTGCCGATAGTATCCAGGTATTAGAAGGGTTAGAAGCCGTACGTAAGCGGCCCGCCATGTACATCGGCGATATCAGTGTTAAAGGGTTACACCACCTGGTGTATGAGGTAGTGGATAACTCGATCGATGAAGCGCTGGCCGGCTATTGTAAAAACATTTCAGTCACCATCAACGAAGATAATTCCATCACCGTGCAGGATGATGGCCGTGGTATCCCTACCGGGATGCATTCCAAAGAAAACCGAAGTGCCCTCGAAGTGGTAATGACCGTATTGCACGCCGGGGGTAAGTTCGACAAAGGATCGTATAAAGTTTCCGGTGGTTTGCATGGTGTAGGGGTGAGTTGTGTGAATGCCCTATCTACCAAACTGCATGTTACCGTGAAACGTGAGGGTAAAATTTTTGAGCAGGAATATGCTACCGGTATTCCACAGTATTCCGTACGGGAAACGGGTACCACCAATGAAACCGGCACCCGCGTGCAGTTCTGGCCCGATGGTTCCATCTTCACCGCTACGGAATATAATAAAGAAATCCTCGAAGGCCGCTTGCGCGAACTGGCTTTCCTGAATAAAGGAATCGCCATTACGTTAAACGACCTGCGGGAAACCGATGATAACGGTGATACATACACGAAAAAGTTTTACAGCGACGGGGGGATTGTTGAATTTGTGGAGTTGATTGATAAGAACTCTCACCGTCAACCGTTAATCCCTACCGTGATTTATTGTGATGGACATGATGCTGCCAGCAACGTAGCAGTAGAAGTGGCGATGGTGTATAATGCCGGATATCAGGAGAACATCTTCAGTTATGTGAATAACATCAACACCATTGAAGGCGGTACGCATGTGGCCGGTTTTCGCCGGAGCATTACCAGGGTTTTCAAGAGTTATGGTGAAAAGCAGGGCATGTTTGATAAGGCCAAGGTATCTATTGAGGGAGATGATTTCCGTGAAGGGATTACAGCCATCATCTCCGTAAAAGTGCCTGAGCCGCAATTTGAAGGACAAACCAAAACCAAGCTGGGAAACAGCGAAGTGATGGGGATTGTAGATACTACCCTGAGCCGTGTGCTAGAAGCATACCTGGAAGAAAATCCACGCGATGCCAAAACCATCATTCAAAAAGTGATTTTAGCAGCGCAGGCAAGAGCTGCGGCTAAGCGTGCCCGTGAGATGGTGCAACGCAAGAGCGTTATGGTGGGAGGTGGTTTGCCGGGTAAACTGGCAGATTGTTCCGATAAGGATCCCGGTAAATGTGAATTGTTCCTGGTAGAGGGTGACTCCGCAGGCGGTACTGCCAAACAGGGGCGCGACCGTAGTTTTCAGGCCATCCTGCCATTGAGGGGTAAAATCCTGAACGTGGAAAAAGCCATGGAACATAAAATTTACGACAACGAAGAAATCAGAAATATGTTTACGGCGCTCGGTGTAAAAATCGGCACGCCTGAAGATCCGAAAGCACTCGACACTTCTAAGTTGAGGTATCATAAATTGATTATCATGACGGATGCCGATGTAGACGGTAGCCACATTGCCACCCTAATCCTCACTTTTGTGTTCCGATACATGAAAGAGTTGGTGGAACAGGGATATGTGTACATTGCACAACCCCCGTTGTATCTTGTAAAGAAAGGAAAAGATCAGGCATACGCATGGAACGATGATGAACGCAAAAAGCGGGTGGCTGAAATTGGCCAGGGTAAAGATGAGAGCGTTACCATTCAGCGTTATAAAGGTTTGGGAGAGATGAACGCTGAACAATTATGGGAAACCACTATGAATCCGGCCACGCGTACCCTGAAGCAGATTACACTGGAAAGTGCTGCCGAAGCAGACCGTGTGTTCAGTATGCTGATGGGGGATGAAGTGCCCCCACGCCGTGAGTTCATCGAAAGCCATGCACGGTATGCAAAAATAGATGTGTAAAGAACCTCGTGTTGAGATTGGGCATTCCCGATATTTTATCGTAGCTTGTCCATCAGTCAACCCATTATTATTCATATAAAACATTGAACTATGTCAAAAATGTTAACGGCCTATTGCATGAAAACAAAGGAAAAAGATTGTCCGATGCATAATGCAGTCATTACAAAAACCGCACGCGGGGGCTATATGGCTCAAGGCGATGACGGTAAAGGAAATAAAATGACCACCATGCTGTCGGAAGCGCGTGCATTGGAAGCGGTAAAGGATGGTGTGGCTAAAAAAGGCTGGTAGAAAAATGTATTCAAAAGAAAAGGCTGTTGGAAACAACAGCTTTTTTTATGCGTGTTGCTGAACGAAGGCCAGCATTTTTTGTAGAAAACGGTACACCTCACTCATGGAGGTTATATCATCCACAATCAACATACCGTTTTTACCTACCTGCTTCAATCGTCCTTTATTGGTGCCCTGTTGTAAAAACAGTAGGATGTGGTTGAAGGTATGGCTTTGGAAGTACGGGGAATCCGGATTACCCACGAAATAACATTTCAGCACCTCATTTTTGAGCAATAACTTTTCAAAGCCGAGTTCAACGGCTATTTTTCGTGTACGCACTGTGGTAAACAGATCTTCTACCGGCGGTGGAACGGGTCCGAAACGGTCTTGCAATTCAGCATGAAATGTTTGAAGGGCGGGTTCATCTGTACAGTCATCCAATCGGGCGTATAAGCTTAACCGTTCGGTAATGCTTTCTACATAATGATCGGGAATGAGGATTTCCAAATCTGTATCTATCGTACAGTCTGATACAAAATCATCCTGACGGTCAATTTCATCTTTAAACAGGTTCCTGAATTCTTTTCTTTTGAGTTCCCGGATGGCTTCATCGAGGATTTTATGATACATCTCAAATCCTATTTCTGCAATGAATCCGCTTTGTTCACCCCCAAGGAGGTTTCCGGCTCCGCGAATATCGAGGTCGCGCATGGCAATCTGAAATCCGCTACCCAAATCACTGTACTGTTCAAGTGTGGTCAGTCTTTTTCTGCTGTCTACGGGCAATGTACTCACGGGTGGGGATACCAGATAGCAAAATGCTTTTTTATTGCTTCTGCCAACACGTCCGCGCAACTGGTGCAAATCGCTCAGGCCAAACTGATGAGCATTGTGGATGATGATGGTGTTCACGTTGGGAATGTCTACACCGCTTTCCACTATGTTGGTGCATACCAGTACATCGTATTGTTTGTCCATGAAATCGAGGATGGTATCTTCCAGTTTATCTCCTTCCATTTGTCCGTGTGCATAGGCTATGCTCAGGTCAGGACAAAGCCCCTGCAGCAGTCCCTGCATTTCTTTCAGGCTGTTTACACGGTTGTGGATGAAGAACACCTGGCCGCCCCGTTCGGTTTCATAGTAAATAATATCTCTGATGGCATCTTCATTGAATACCATCAGTTCGGTTTGTATAGGCTGACGGTTGGGAGGAGGTGTGTTGATGATGCTCAGATCGCGCGCGCCCATTAAGCTGAACTGTAATGTACGTGGGATAGGCGTTGCCGTTAGGGTGAGGGAATCCACCGTTGCCCGGAGTGATTTCAATTTTTCTTTTGCAGCCACCCCAAATTTCTGTTCTTCATCAATGATCATCACGCCCAGGTCTTTGAATTTGACATCTTTCCCCAGCAGGGCATGCGTGCCAATGATGATATCCACTTTTCCTTCTTCCAGTTTTTTAAGGGTTTCTTTCTTTTGCTTGGTTGATTTAAACCGATTGATAAAATCAACGGTTACCGGAAAGTCTTTTAAACGATCACTGAAGGTTTTGTAATGCTGGTAGGCCAGGATGGTTGTGGGTACCAGTACAGCCGCCTGCTTCCCGTCGGTACAGGTTTTAAACGCAGCACGTATGGCAATTTCTGTTTTGCCGAAACCCACGTCCCCACAAACCAAGCGGTCCATCGGTGCAGGTTTTTCCATATCTTTTTTTACATCTTCACTGGCTTTGGCTTGGTCTGGAGTGTCTTCATAAATAAAACTGGCTTCCAGTTCGGTTTGCAGGTAATTGTCGGGGGCGTGTGCATATCCTTCACGTGCTTTCCGTTCAGCGTACAAACGAATTAGGTCGGTGGCAATATCTTTTACCTGCTTTTTGGTTTTTTCTTTCAGTTTCTGCCAAACATCACTTCCCAGTTTATTCATCTTGGGTACAGCACCTTCTTTTCCGCTGTACTTGCTTATTTTATGCAGGGAGGAAATGTTTACATACAGTAAATCGCCATCCTTATATTGTATTCTAACGGCTTCCTGTATACGCCCGTTATTGTCTATTTTTTGCAAACCACTGTACACCCCTACACCATGGTCTATGTGCGTTACATAATCTCCGGGTTGTAATTCCCTCAGTGTTTTTAACGTGAGGGCTTTATTTTTACTGAACGCCTGTTTTACACGGTATTTGTGATAGCGTTGAAAGATTTGATGGTCGGTGTAACACACTAATTTATTGTCGTGATCAATAAATCCTTCATGAATGGAAATAGGAACGGGTACAATATCCAGTCCGGCATTCAGGTCAGTGAAAATGCTGTGTAATCTTTCTAATTGTTTGGCGCTTTCAGCAAAAATGTACAAGCCATATTGTTGATCGCGGTATTGGGTCAGGTCTTTAATCAGCATATCAAACTGCCGGTTGAATGCAGGTTGAGCCTGGGTGTTAAACTTCAAAACATTTTTGATGGAACCATCAGAGAAGTAGGGTTTACCCCATTCGAGAACATGCCGTTGCCGGATGGATTGTTCCAAGGATACAGCTGTGGCAAAATCTTCGGGATGCAAAGCCTGTTTCATCAACGACGCTTGATCCGTATCCGTTGCTTCATTCACCTCTATTGATTCCGATTCTAGGGACAGTGCCATGGCAAGATCTTCTTCCTGCTGTTCAATTTTTTCACGAATGAAATTGAAATCTTCTGTCCATATTACGGTATTCTCCGGCAGGCTGAGGGTGAGCAGGGTTTTTTCACCGGTGGTGGTTTCTGATTCAATATTCGGGATGATATTAACCTGTAATAATTTCCGCTCGCTCAATTGAGATTCCGGATCAAAGATGCGGATGCTATCAACCTCATTTCCAAACAATTCTATCCGGTAAGGTTTTTCGTTTCCGAAAGAGTAGATATCGAGTATCCCCCCGCGCACAGCGAATTGTCCGGGTTCATACACAAAGTCGGTTGATTGAAAGCCCAATTCTACAAAACGTTGGAGCATGGCTTCTACATTCAATACCTCGGCTTGTTTAATCGATATAATATTTCGGGTAAGCGTTTCCGGTAGTGATACTTTCTCAAACAGTGCCTCCGGGTAGGTAACCATCATTTTTTTATTTCCGCCTGCGGCCCAGCGTGTGAGGGCTTCTGTACGCAACATCACATGGCTGGGGTTCAGCAGCCTGTAATTTTTTTTGTTCTTAAATGAAGAGGGGAAATAAAAAAGCTCCAGCGCGTGTGTAATGTTTTCAAGCGTATTGTGGAAGTAAGCGGCTTCTTCGGCATCGCGCAATATGATGAGATGGTTTAACTGTGAAACCAGTTGATGTGATTGCACAGCAGCCACTACAAATGCAGCGGCACTTCCGTTCAAACCGGTCAGTTGTATGTATTGCGGAGCAGACATAGTAATCCGGTCTGCAATCGAAAAGCAGTGGGGGTTGTTCAGGTACCTGTTTTTCAGATCATCCAGGTTTATCATATGCTCTATTCAACTTCAGGCGGCTGCAAAGATATACATCTCATCCGGTTGCCGATACGTAAATCATTATTTTAATGTAACTTCCTGCTGATTATGGGCAATCAGCAATGGCATACCGGACGAGTGATTCGAATTGAATCAGCGGCAGAAGGAACCCGGAGGTTCTTTGTACAGGTCCATGGGATGGAGGCTTTCCATTTCAAGCCCGGTCAGTTTGTTACATTAGATTTGCCCATTCACGAGAAACCCAATAAGCGCTGGAGGAGTTACTCTATTGCCAGCTGGCCGGATGGTACCAATGTATTTGAATTGTGCATTGTGCTGTTGGAGGGTGGAGCCGGCACACGGTATTTATTCAATGAAGTAAGTGTAGGGCATGAATTGCATTTTATGGGTCCGTTAGGTGTATTTACTTTACCTGAACCCATTGAGAAAGAATTATTCTTCATTTGTACGGGTACAGGCATCGCACCGTTTCGCAGTATGCTTCACCATATTTCGATGCACAATATTCCGCACCGCGGCATTCATTTATTGTTCGGTACACGAAGGAAAGAGAATTTGTTGTATTACGAAGATATGCGTCATCTAACAGAAATCATTCCTCACTTTCATTACTGGCCCACATTATCACGCGAGGAATGGGAAGGTAAAACAGGATATGTACACCAGATTTATGAAGATATCCTCAAACCAAAAATTGCGGAAGCAGGATGTGCCGAAGAATGTAAAGTGGCTTTTTACTTGTGTGGTTGGAAGGACATGATCGACGAAGCCAAAAAACGCATCCAGGAATTAGGCTTCAACAGAAAGTGTATTCATCAGGAGTTGTATGGATAAAGGGAATGGATGGATGAAAAATAAGGCCAATCGATTTTAATTCTGATTTCAAATCATATTTTAGAAAGTAACTCCAAAACTTTCGCCCTCACCTGTGCCATGGGAGTACGTTCCTGGCGCATATCATCGCGATAACGAATGGTAACCGTCTGGTCTTCTTTGGTCTGATGATCTATGGTAACACAGAACGGGGTGCCGATGGCGTCCATCCGGCGGTATCTTTTACCAATCGCATCCTTTTCTTCATAAAAGCATTGAAAATGTGGCCGGCATTCATTCATCAGTTCGCGGGCAATTTCAGGTAATCCGTCTTTTTTCAACAGCGGTAGAATAGCCAGTTTCACGGGAGCGATGGCAGCTGGTATTTTCATCACCACACGGCTGTCGTTGGAACCATCTTCTTTTGTCCAGTGTTCCTCCTGATAGCTCAGGCTGATAACGGTAAGGAATAAACGATCTAACCCGATAGAGGTTTCTACTACATAGGGAATATAATTTCCTATGGGTTTACCGTCTTCATTCAAATCGTTGTCGAAGTATTGTATTTTCTTCTTGCTGTATTCCTGATGTTGCTTCAAATCAAAATCGGTACGGCTGTGGATGCCTTCCAGTTCCTTCCAACCAAACGGAAATTCAAATTCAATATCCACGGCAGCATCCGCATAATGCGCCAGCTTTACGTGATCGTGGTAACGCAGTTTATCTGCAGGAATTCCGATACTTTCAAGCCATTTCTTTCTGTGTTCTTTCCAGTAACTGTACCATTCCATTTGTGTGCCGGGGCGTACAAAAAACTGCATTTCCATCTGCTCAAACTCCCGCATGCGGAAAATGAACTGGCGCGCTACAATTTCATTCCTGAAAGCTTTCCCTGTTTGCGCAATGCCAAACGGAATTTTCATACGACCCGTTTTTTGCACATTCAGAAAGTTTACAAAAATCCCCTGTGCCGTTTCAGGGCGAAGGTAAATGGTATCAGCCTCGCCGGCTACACTGCCCATTTGCGTACTGAACATCAGGTTAAACTGACGCACATCCGTCCAGTTACAGGTTTTACTTACCGAACATTTTATCTGGCGGCTTTCTATCAATTGTTTCAATCCGTCGAAGTCATTCGCTGCCAGCAGTTGGTCCATCATATCCAACAATATTTTCCCTTCTGCTTCCGGTAAAGTTTCAGCATACAATTCCAGCAAATGATCCACCCGATAGCGCTTGTTGCTGTCTTTGTTATCAATCATCGGATCGCTGAAGTTATCTACGTGTCCGCTCGCTTTCCATGTAGTGGGGTGCATGAAAATAGCAGCATCAATCCCCACAATGTGATCATGCATTTGCGTCATGCTTTTCCACCAGGCATCTCTCAGGTTTTTTTTGAGTGGAGCACCCATTTGTCCGTAATCATACACGGCACTCAAGCCATCATACAATTCGGATGACTGAAATATAAACCCATACTCTTTGCAGTGTGCAATGATATCCTGAAATAACTGAGCGTCGTTTGCCATAAGGCTGCAAAGATAATAGTTCCGCCTTTTCTGCTGTAATTTTTGATAGGTGAAAACGGCGTTGTTGGAATTGCTACATTTTTCTTAAAGGCTGTAAAAACGGATGGTTTCACCGCCACTTTGTATATATTGCTTGTGAATTATCTGTTTTGTTCCCAATTAAGAATATACGCTTATTTGTGCTGTGTTTGTGGTGTGCGGGTTTGTCGTGCACACAAAAGCCATCACCCGATAAAGAAATCCAGCGCGCTTTTTATTACTGGAAATCCGTTCTGCACATTACGCCCGAAGTGTTCGATATGTTGGATTCGATGCGGGTGCAAACTTTGTATGTACGTTATTTTGATGTGGGCTGGGATCCGGCCAGGCAACAACCCGTTCCACTGGCACCAATCCGGCCTGGAAAGTATGAGCGACCATTTAAACCGAGCCAATCCATTATTCCCACGGTTTTCATTACCAACGAAACCATGCTCAGGATAAATGATGCACAAATTCCAACCCTGGCTGCCGATATACTTCAACTGATTGCTTCCACCCATACTATACTTGGAGTCAATCCATCCCCACAGGTTCAGATGGATTGCGATTGGAATGCCTCTTCAAAAGACCGTTATTTTTCACTGCTCCGGCAACTGCAAGCACTCGATTCCACGCATGTGTATTCAGCCACCATTCGGTTACACCAGTTGAAATATGCTCAAACCACCGGTGTGCCGCCAGTGTCACGTGGGTTGCTGATGTGTTACAACATGGGAAATATCAAAGATCCGGCAACTTCAAACTCTATCCTCGATCCGAAGGAAGTGAAACGGTATACCAACGGGTTTAGTACCTACGCTTTACCGTTAGATGTGGCATTTCCTTTATTTGGGTGGACAGTCCTCTTCAGGAACCAGCAATATGCAGGACTGATACAGCTAACAGACCGTAAAGCCATAGAAGGTGTTTCATTCAGTTTGGGTAACAACCGCTTCCGGGTTTTAAAAGATACCACGCTGTTCGGATATACGTTACTGAAAGACGACCTGCTGCGGGTAGAAGATAGTGCGGTGCCAGACATCCTGCATGCAGCCACACTTTTACGCGATAAATTAACCGGCGATCCATTTACGGTATCCCTCTATCATCTGGATACATTAATTTTAAATAAATACACCACCCATGAATTGGAAGCTGTTTACAATAGTTTGCGTTAGCGTTTCGCTTTCTGCTGTTCCTCAGAATATGATTGGTTGCGGCCCCGATGTAGATCCGTACGATTACTACGCGCACTTCTTTAATGCCGATCAGTGGGAGGGAGATAAAACCTACCGTCCGTTTTATTATACTGGGAACGCCTTTTTATATGATGGGTTTGAATCGGATCCTGCCGAAGAACAGTTGATAGATGAATGGGTAAAGTACACCGGGCCTTCGGTTTCCTCAACAGATGCCGGCAGCTTCATCATGGGTAATTACCTGACTCAAATGAGCGAGTTGTATCAACAATTAGGAAAAAAGAAACCGATACTGTCCGACACTTCCTTTGCACAAAACAGCATGACGAAGTATTTCATAAAGAGAAAAGACCGGGAAGGGTTGCAATACCTCATCTATGCCAAAAAAGTTGAACCCTATGTTACGGGCGATGCGTATGATTGGGATGCGATGGACCGGGACAGCTTCCAAATGGATGCTTTATTTACAATGGGTTTAGGATTATACAAAACAGCTAAAAAAGATTTTTATAAACTCAGGTATGCGTATCAGTTAGTAAGGCTTGCCCATTACAATGAACAGTATGCACAGGCAGTGAAACTATACGACAGCCTCGTGGCACCCAATCATTACCCTTCTGTATTGCAACACCTCAGCCTGGCGCAAAAGGGTGGGGCTTTGTACAAGTTGGGCAGGCGGGAAGAATCAGCATATATTTTTAGTCGTTCGTTTAATGCATCCATGGCCCGCCGGGAATCCAATTACCTGAGTTTCAGATGGAGTGTGGATCCCACTCAACCGATGGATACCTACCTGGCGTATTGTAAAAATGATGCAGAACGCGCAGATATGATGGCACTGTTTGGATTTGCAACCTATGGCCCCGCCAGGCACATCATGGAAGAGATGTACCGAATAACACCGGCCTCACCGGCACTGGAAGTACTGGCAGTGCGTGAAATAAACAAAGCAGAAGAAACATTTTATTCGCCCTATCTGCATGGTAAGAAAGGGGGGTATAATTTTTATTATTTCTGGGAAGACGATGAATCGGTTAGAACCATGCAGGAAAAACAGCAGGATGTTTTTGCACTAGCTGATCTTATGGCTACACTCTCCAGGGATGCACGGGTAAAAAACAAAGGACTGTATGCTACCGGTGCCGCCTACCTGTATATGATGGTGCAGGATTTTGCCCGCGCTAACCAAATGATTCAGGAAGGCGAACGTTACCGGATGAGCGCAAAAGTAAAAGATCAATGGACCTTCACCCGGTTGATGATTGCATTAAATGAGTCTACGGTGATGGATGCAGCAACCGAAGAAAAAATACTACCCTCTTTACAATGGGCACTGCAAAAGGCATTGGATGAAAAATACAGAAACGGTATTCAGTATGAGCAACCCCAACAATGGATTCAGCTGTACCGAAACCTGATGAACGTAATACTGGCCAAAAAATATAATGCAGAAGGCAACCGCTTGAAAGAGGCACTGGCAGTGGGTGCAGCGTATTTTATTTATGGAGATGGTGCCGGTATAGGATATGTGCGGAATACACTTACAGCCGGTGACGTACATGCAATGTATAATTTGTACACAGAGCAAAACCCTTCGGCTTTTAACCGCTTTATCATTCAAAACAACTCTATCCGCCTTACTGATGTAATTGATTTTGCAGGCACCGCTTACCTGCGTGAACATGATTTTAAAAATGCAGTGGCATGGTTGGAGAAGACATCTGAAGGAGCTTACAGAATTGACAAAAATCCGTTCATTGATTTGCTGTACGACAGAGAAAGCCCCCTGCCTGAAGAACACACCATTACCACTAAACTGGAATTTGCCCGGGAGATGTTGCGCTTGCAACAGTTGAGCAGTGTGCAATCGAAAGATCAGGCAGCTCACTTATATAAACTGGGACTGGGTTTATATAATATGTCGTATTACGGCTACGCATGGGAGTTAGTGGAGTATTTCCGCTCGGGAACGGATGGGTATTTCATTCCTGAAGATGCCGATTATTTCAAAAGAGAGTATTATGGGGTATTTGCAGCGCATGAAACGTTTAAAAATGCCATGGAGGCTACGAAAGATAAAGAGATGAAAGCGCGTTGCCTGTTTATGATGGCCAAGTGTGCGCAGAAGCAGGTACAGCAACCTCAATACCACTGGAGAAACGTGTATGAGCATTACAGCAATGCCTACAAGCTATACGATATTGATTTTAAAATGAATCAACATTTTCCCGAGTTAATTTCGAAGTATGGGAAAACACGTTTCT
The DNA here is from genome assembly GCA_019638635.1 of Ferruginibacter sp. Taxonomy (GTDB): domain Bacteria; phylum Bacteroidota; class Bacteroidia; order Chitinophagales; family Chitinophagaceae; genus Ferruginibacter. Next base: position 40,411 of record JAHBTM010000011.1, read on the forward strand.
ATCAGGAGGCGTATAACAGTTGCAGTTACCTGCGCGATTTTGTTCAACGGCAATCACGTTAAAAGCACAGAGGCACATAAAAAAAGAGCCAGATCTTTCGAAATGGCTCCTTTAAGCGGTTAGTTCTCGTCTTTACTAACTACATCCAAGACTATTACCACAATTCAGGCATTTGTAGCATGTGCCGCTGCGCACGGTGATGTGTCCGCAAACGTTACAAGCCGGCGCATCTCCCTGCATCGATTTGTTGGCAGCACTTACCGCATCCATTCCCATTTTGGGAGCGGTGCTTTTTACGGAAGTGGTGGTGCTTACCAAACGCACGGTACTCATTTCGGGCAGTTGTTCACCAATGGTGGGTGGTGTTACGTTATCCCATTCTTTGGTGCCGGTATTTTCAAGTTCAGGCTTTTCCAGTACATGAACTAAATCAGTACGTCCAAGGTATTCATACGCCAGACAACGGAACATGAAATCTATAATTGACGTAGATGATTTGATGTTCGGGTGATCAACCATGCCACTAGGTTCAAAGCGGGTGAATACAAATTTCTCAACATATTCTTCCAGCGGAACGCCATATTGCAATCCAATGGACACAGCGATGGCAAAGCAGTTCAACATGCTGCGCATGGTGGCTCCTTCCTTCGACATATCAATGAAAATTTCACCTAATGTACCATCATTGTACTCGCCTGTACGCAGGAACAGTGCCTGTCCGTTGATTTTTGCTTTTTGAGTAAAGCCTTTACGCTTTGCCGGTAGGGAACGTCTTTCAACAATCATGGCCAGTTGGCGCTTCAGGGAAGTATCAGCACTTTTCTGCACACGGTTATTGATTTCTTCCAGCAACTCTTCCACCGTTAGTTTATCCATTTCAATGAATGAAGGGGATGATTGCGTAACTACATTTTCTGCTTCGGCTTCTTTATCAGATTCTTTTTTCTTTTTGTCGGATTTATTGCTGAGCGGCTGACTGAGTTTTGAACCATCACGGTAAAGCGCACACGCTTTTAATCCGAGTTCCCAGCTTAAACGATATGAATCAGCAATATCTGCTTCAGTAGCCTCGTTGGGCAGGTTGATGGTTTTACTGATAGCCCCACTCAGGAAAGGTTGTGCTGCAGCCATCATACGGATGTGGCCATGGGCGTGTATGTAACGCTCACCAATGGTACCGCATTTGTTGGCGCAATCAAATACCGGCAGGTGCTCCGGTTTCAGGTGGGGTGCCCCTTCAACAGTCATCGTACCGCAGGTGTACACATTGGCTTCTTCAATTTGCGCATCCGTGAAACCTAAAGCTTCCAGCATGCTCCAGCCAAAATCATTGTATTGTGCAGGTGCAAATCCTAAGCGTTGCAGGCAAGCCTCACCCAAGGTATATACATTAAATATGAAGCCCAGTTCAAAGGCACTGCCCAAAGCCGCATTGAGTTTTTGCAGGTCATCGGTGGTAAATCCTTTTTGTAACAATGTTTCTTCATTGATGTAGGGTGCGCCTTTCAGTGTAGCGTGTCCTTTAGCATAATGAACAATATCTGTAATTTCCTGTTCGGAGTATTTCAGATTCCTCAATGCCTGAGGAACGCTTTGGTTGATGATTTTGAAGTATCCGCCACCGCTCAGTTTTTTAAACTTCACCAGTGCAAAATCGGGTTCCACACCGGTAGTATCGCAATCCATCACCAAGCCAATGGTTCCGGTAGGTGCAATCACAGTGGTTTGTGCATTTCTGTATCCGAATTTTTCGCCCAGGCGTACGGCATCATCCCATGCTTTGGTAGCTGATTTCAGCAAATAATCCGGACAGTATTTTGCGTGTATGCCCTGCGGTTTAATCTCCAATCCATCGTACGCATCCATTGCATCGTATGCAGCAGCACGGTGGTTGCGCATTACACGCAGCATATGCTTTTTATTGGCTTTGTACTCGCGGAAGGGCCCAAGGAAGGCAGCCATTTCAGCAGATGTTTTATATGCCGTTCCCGTCATAATTGCGGTGATACCTCCGGCAATGCCACGGGCTTCTTCACTATCGTATGGAATACCACTTACCATCAACAGGCTACCCAGATTGGCATATCCCAAACCAAGGGTGCGGTAATCAAAACTCAGTTGTGCCACTTCTTTTGAAGGGAACTGTGCCATCAATACAGATATTTCCAGCACTACAGTCCATAAACGGCAAGTGTGTTCAAATCCGGCTACATCAAACTGGTTGGTATCTTCATTAAAGAAACGGCGCAGGTTTACACTGGCCAGGTTGCATGCGGTGTTGTCAAGGAACATATACTCGCTGCATGGGTTAGACGCGCGGATGGGGCCTCCTTCCGGACAGGTATGCCATTCGTTGATGGTCGTATCGTATTGTGTACCCGGATCAGCACAACGCCAGGCGGCATAGTTGATTTGGTTCCACAGGTCGCGGGCCTTCACGGTTTTCATGGTTTGTCCGGTGCTGCGCGCCTTCAGTTCCCACTCTCCATCGGCATCCAGTAACTTGAAAAAACTGTTGGGAATTCGTACAGAATTATTACTGTTTTGTCCGCTCACCGTACGGTATGCTTCGCCTTCATAATCGCTGGGATAACCGGCATCTATAAGGGCGGCTACTTTTTTCTCTTCGTTTACTTTCCAGTTTACAAATTCTAATATTTCGGGGTGGTCCAAATCGAGGCACACCATTTTGGCAGCCCTGCGGGTAGTTCCTCCGCTCTTTATAGCACCGGCCGCACGGTCGCCAATTTTCAAAAAGCTCATCAGTCCGCTCGAAGTTCCACCACCGCTGAGCTTTTCGCCTTCACCACGAATGCTGCTGAAGTTGGTACCTACACCACTGCCATATTTGAAGATACGGGCCTCACGTACCCAGAGGTCCATGATACCACCTTCATTGACTAGATCATCTTCCACACTTAATATAAAGCAGGCATGAGGTTGAGGGCGCTCATACGCCGACGTAGATTTTTTCAGTTTACCATCGGCCTGATCAACGAAATAATGGCCCTGAGGTTTTCCGGTGATGCCATACACTTCATGCAAACCGGTGTTGAACCATTGCGGACTGTTCGGTACACATGCCTGATTGAGGATGGAGTACACCAGTTCGTCGTAGAATATCTGAGCATCAGTTTCGGAAGCAAAATAGTTGTTGCGTTCACCCCATACCCTCCAACAATGCGCCATACGATGGGCAACCTGTTTTACGGAAGTTTCTCTTCCGGTGGTTCCGTCAGGCTGAGGTACACCGGCCTTACGGAAATACTTTTGCGCGAGGATATCTGTAGCAATCTGGCTCCATGCTTTAGGAACCTCTACATTATCCATTTGAAATACCACCTCACCGGATGGATTCTTGATTACGGAAGTCCGGTAGTCGTATTCAAACATTTCATACGGACTCACCCCGTCGCGGGTGAATTGGCGGCTAAACTGTAGGGCGTTTGCCGTTGTGGGTGTTTTAATGGGCATATAAATTAATTAGTCAGTTAGGTAAATAAATATCTCATGTGAGGAGAACGAAAATATCTTTTCAAAACCAACTCTCACAGTCTATTCTATCAACAGCTTGTGGAAAAGTAAAATCTATTTTTTAGGAGTACACGGTGATATTGAATTGCGTGCGTTGTCCACGAATGTGGATAGATAAAAAATTTTTTTTTTGAAAATTCAGTCCAAACCTCCTACCCAAATTTAATCAAAAAAAAGAGGGTTTTAAAGCCTGCCGGTTAACTTTGCTTCATATATGAGAACAATCATACAACGGGTAACAGAAGCATCCGTTCATATCGGCGGAAAACCGCATGCTGCCATAGGTTTAGGCTTATTGGTGCTTGCAGGTTTTGAAGCGGCCGACCACTCCGAAGAGGTGAACTGGATGGCACATAAAGTGTTGAATCTGCGCCTGTTCAATGATGAGCAAGGCGTACCCAATTATAGTGTGGTGGATCAACAGGGATCTATCCTCGTGGTGAGTCAGTTTACACTACACGCGCTTACTAAAAAAGGAAACCGCCCCAGCTATATCAAAGCGGCCCGTCCGGAAACGGCTATACCTTTATATAACGAATTTGTAGATGTATTGAAACAACAACCGGGCATTACAATAGCCACCGGAGTTTTTGGAGCCGATATGCAGGTGCATCTTGTAAACGATGGACCGGTAACCATTTTTGTTGACAGTTTAAACCGAATGTAAAATGACTATTCAGGAAGCACAACAATCCGTAGATACATGGATAAAAACGTATGGTGTCAGATATTTTGATCCACTCACAAACTTGGGCATTTTAATGGAAGAAGTGGGAGAGTTGTCGCGCATCATGGTACGTACTTACGGAGAGCAATCTTCCAAGAAAACAGATGAGGGTGTATTGGAGGATGAAATGGCGGATGTATTATGGGTATTGCTCTGTCTGGCCAATCAAACAGGGGTTGATTTAACCCGGGCACTTCATCAAAATATGGAGAAGAAAACGCAAAGAGATAGCCGCAGGCATTTCGACAATGAAAAATTATAAAATGGTTTTTAGAAACAATACAGGAGGTTAACGTTAAAAAATAATCGGTCGTGCCAAACCATCTAATGAAAGTTTGATTGAGTCTATCCTGATGCATTCAATCTGTAGTGGGAAGATGCGATTTGCCCGTTCATAATGCATTCATCCGGTATTGCAATGCACCACATCTGCATACGTATATCCATATATACATTTTGATTTGATAACGAGCACGAAAAGCGCTTTAATTGGAATATACGTGAAAAAGATTGTTTCAGATACCTTTGCGGTTCATATCAAAAATATTAGTATGAAATTTTTGGGTTGGATAATAGGCATGTTTTGTGTGTGGCATGCCGGTGCTCAATCAGCAGGCCCGTTGGTGAGTGGCCCCTGGGCAGGCAATGTAACTTCTCGCACGGCGATGATTTGGCTGGAGGTGAATCAACAAACAGAAAAAGTGAGCGTGCGCTACAAGAAGCAATACCATCCGGCTGATTCATTTAAAACTGTTGAATATCGCGGTGCATTACAGAATGCGTTTAATCCGGTAAAACTGGAGATGAACGGTCTGGATTTCAATACCACGTATCAGTATGAATTAGTTATTGATGGAATAACCCTGAACGATGCCGGTTATACCTTTACTACACTGGATTTGTGGAAGTATCGTAAACCAGCGCCAGATTTCACCTTTCTTACCGGAAGTTGTGCGTACTTCAATGAACCGGTATACGACCGACCCGGTAGGCCATATGGCAGTGATTCCACCATTTTTAAAACCATGTCAGAAATACCGGCGGCTTTTAACTTGTGGCTGGGCGATAGCTGGTACACCCGCGAAGTAGATTTTTCTTCGCCCTGGGGAATGAATTACCGGGTAGCACTCGATCGCAGCCGACCGATACTTCAACCGTTATTAAAGGCCATGCCACAGTATTTTATTTGGGATGACCATGATTACGGTCCGAATGATGCAGGTAAAAGTTTCATTCATAAACAGGAAAGCCGCGATATATTCAAAAACTATACACTCAACCCATCTTATGGAAGTGATGGCAAGGGCATCTATACACAAATCAGTTATTCAGATGTAGATATATTCATGACCGATAACCGCTATTTCAGAAGTGATGGGCGATATCCCGACAGCATCCATGGAAAGCCCAATCCGGATAAAACGTATTTCGGTAAAGAGCAGATGGAATGGTTAAAAAATGCTTTGCTGCACAGCCGGGCTACCTTTAAAATCATCGCATCGGGCAGCCAGATGTTAAACTTCGCTACGAGTTACGATTGCATGTGCCATTATTCATACGAGTTTTATGAATTGATACAATTTATCCGGAATGCTAAAGTAGAAGGCGTACTCTTTTTAACCGGCGATCGCCACCACAGCGAGGTAATTCAGTTCAACCATGAAGGCCTCTATACATTGTATGATATTACCGTATCACCCCTCACCGCCGGAGTAGGCAGGGTGCGTGGCAATGAATTAAATAATCCGCAACGTGTGGAAGGCAAGTTGGTAGAAGCCCATAATTTTGGTAAAATCACTATTACCGGAAAAAAAGATGAAAGGGAGCTACGCATAGATTTTATGGGAACATACGGTGCTAAACTGGGAAGCTTCAGTGTGTCTGAAAAACAATTAAAATTCAATCGATGAACATACAATCAGGCTGGTTTGATTACGACAAACAAAAAGTGATTCAAGCGTTGCGATATCATTTTATCAGCCGCCGCGAAATAAAAATTCTGATGATTTTGGTAAACGTTTTCGCGTTGCTTTCAGCAGGGTTATTCTTTTTCAAAAAAGTAATGCCACTGGCATTTTTGTTGAGTTCAGTGATGTGGTTTGTACTGATGATTGCATTCTGGTATGTATTACCACGCCTCGTATACAAGCGGGCTAAAACGTTTCAAGACCGTTTTCGGGTGAACGTAGAATCCTTTGGCCTGAGCCTGGAAAACCGGCAGGGCAAAAGAGGTTGGGAATGGACGTCTTTTCAAACATGGATGGAATCACCTCACTTTTATCATTTGTATTTTGATTCCCGTTCTTTCTTCATCCTTCCTAAAGATGCATTTGAAGGAGATGATGTGCATGCCGTTAGAAAAATATTTCGGGAACATATAAAAAAGTAAAGGGCGAGGGTGTATCCGAGTTTCATCCCCCAATCTTCTTCCTACAAACGTTTTGTCATAATATGGTGTGGAATGCCTAATTCCATGAACATTTCCCCTGCTATGTGGTAGCCGGCCCGCTCATAAAATCCAATGGCGGTATCTCTTGCGTGCATCATAATTTTTTTATAGCCTTTATCGCGTGCGAGGTTTTCGGCAAAACTCAGGATAGCGGCACCAATACCTTTGCCTTGAAGGTTTCCGGGTACGGCCATCTGGCGCAGCCGTAAAGTGTCATCATCAACCCTGGTGAGAATACAGCATCCCAGCATATCATCATCATCAAACGAAGCAATCAGAATATCTTCTTTTTCCCGGGCCAGTTCATCTTCATTGAATGTGAGTCCGAGGGGCTGGCGCAATATCTGATGCCTCAAAGCAATCATCTGGCGATAGGCATCTGTGCCGTGATCTATCTGCTTTAATCCCATGAATTTGAAAATATGAAGTGATAAATGCGAATTAACCCTTCCAATTTACATAAAAAAGCAATTGAACGAATGTGCCGGGGTTGCTCGATGGAACCTCCAAATGGGTGCAGAATAGCCCTGTACCAGTAACGGATAGCCCGATTATATGGCCGGAAAATATCCGAAAACACAATACAGTAAAGGGTTTCAGGGTTGTTTCAGGATTTCTTTGTAATTGTCCCAAAAAACATATTTTTGCACCGTACTAACTAAATATTTTAATCATGTCAGACATTGCAACAAGAGTAAAGAAAATCATTGTTGACAAACTAGGTGTAGATGAAGCGGAAGTAACTTCAGAAGCTTCTTTCACCAATGATTTAGGTGCCGACAGCCTCGACACCGTAGAGTTGATCATGGAATTTGAAAAAGAATTCAACATTTCTATTCCAGATGAGCAGGCTGAAACCATCACTACTGTAGGTCAGGCTGTATCTTACCTGGAAGAAAACGCCAAGTAATATCTTATTAATCATCACAGGCAAATTATGGCTTTGAAAAGAGTTGTCGTAACTGGATTAGGTGCAATCACTCCATTGGGTAAATCGGTTCCGGAATATTGGGATGGATTGTCTCGCGGAGAAAGTGGCTGCGACTTTATCCAACAGCTCGATGTGTCTAAATTCAAAACAAAATTTGCCTGTGAGGTTAAAGATTTTGACCCTACAGCTTACCTCGACCGAAAAGAAGCCCGAAAGATTGACCGCTACTGCCAGTTTGCACTCATAGCCAGCGATGAGGCAGTAAAGGATGCCGGTATTTCCAAAGAAAATGTAAACCCCGACCGTGTAGGTGTCATTTTTGCCAGCGGTATCGGCGGACTCATTACTTTCCAGGAAGAAGTAACCAATTTTGCTTTAGGAGATGGGACACCACGCTTCAATCCGTTTTTCATCCCTAAGATGATTCTGGACATTGCAGCCGGACAAATCTCCATGCGACATGGCTTTCGCGGTCCCAACTTTGCTGTAGTCAGTGCCTGTGCCTCCTCTACCAATGCCATCATTGATGCTTTCGATAACATCCGCCTGAACAAAGCGGATATTGTTATTACCGGTGGAAGCGAGGCAGTGATCAGTGCTGCAGGAGTGGGTGGCTTTAACGCTATGAAAGCACTCAGCGAACGCAACGATGATCCTAAAACAGCCAGCCGTCCTTTTGATAAAGAACGCGATGGTTTTGTAATGGGAGAAGGTGCCGGTGTACTCATTCTTGAAAGCCTCGAACACGCTTTGGCACGCGGTGCAAAAATTTACTGCGAAATTGCTGGGGGAGGTGCCACTGCCGATGCACATCATATCACCGCGCCACATCCTGAAGGCCTGGGTGCCAAAAATGTAATGCACGCCGCATTGCAGGATGCGGGTATGCAACCCTCCGATATTGATTATATCAACGTACACGGAACATCTACTCCATTGGGCGATATCGCCGAAACCAAAGCCATCCTGAGTGTGTTTGGGGAACATGCCTACAATTTGAATATCAGTTCTACCAAAAGCATGACCGGCCACTGCCTTGGAGCTGCCGGAGCACTCGAAGCCCTGGCATGTATCATGGCTGTTACAAAAGATGTGGTTCCCCCAACCATCAACCACTTCACCGATGATCCCGAACTCGATCCTAAACTCAACTTCACGTTCAACGAAGCACAACACCGCACCGTAAATGCTGCCCTAAGCAATACGTTTGGTTTTGGCGGACACAATGCATCGGTTGTTATCAAAAAATACAAAGCCTGATTGGGTTGATTGGTTACCATGCTGTTTTCCACTTCAACATTCTTTTTGAGTCAACTGTTTAAAACGTTGTTTGCGCTTCAACGCATGCTACATGCCATGCGTATAGGTGCCATTGAAAATATATTTTCCGCCGGGCACCGCAGAAAAAATCAGTACAACCCTGCCGGGTAAAAAATATAAAACCGGTGTAAGTGTGCAGCGCTGGTCATCCGAAAGCACTCATCATCCCATACATGAAAAAAAGTATTAATTTCGGAGAAATTTAATTGTTATCAGTCCGAAGCGCCTTTTACGAATTTTTATTAAAGAAGACACCCACCTGAAATCTTTCAGAAAGCAACTGAATAATGTGTTGGGTTTTACTCCGGGGGAGTTGTCGCTGTATCGCACGGCCCTTAGCCATCGTTCCGTACGGGAAGGGGCAGACGAAAATAATGAACGCCTTGAATTTTTGGGTGATGCGGTTTTGAGCGCGGTGATTGCCCACCATCTTTTTAAAAAATATCCATACAAGGGAGAAGGCTTTCTCACTGAAATGCGCAGCAAGATGGTGAACCGTCAGAAGCTCAATGAAATTGCGCTGAAGATGGGATTAAAAAAAATCACCCTGTACAATAAACATGATAACGCACTCAAAATTTCTCAAATTTTTGGGAACACCCTCGAAGCTGTCATTGGGGCCGTATATCTTGATTTAGGCTATAATAAAACATTTCGTTGGGTAGAAAAAAGAGTGATACTGCCTTTTCTTTTTACGGAAGATCTCGAAAGTATTGAACTGAATATTAAAAATAAATTGTACGGTTGGGCCAATAAAAATGGTAAACAACTGGAGTTTGCCACACTGGAGGAAAAAATGGAAAACGGCAGGAGACTGTTTACCATTGGCGCCACGGTAGATGGTGAAGTGGTTGCACAAGCCAAAGGATTCAGTAAAAAAGATGCGAGTCAGATTGCCGCACAACTCGCGGTTGAAAAACTCGGACTGACTTAAAACACTTATCACCTTCATTTACTTACACATCACAGGTGTAACAGCTTTACACCACACATTCTGCTTCGTTAAATTGTGCTAAGTTTGCAGTTCATGTACGCATAAGCTATGCAAATAGGAATCTTAGGAAGTGGAAGCTGGGGAACTGCACTGGCCAAATTATTAACCGATAACCACCATGCCATTCACTGGTGGAACCGAAGCCGCAGTGCCATTGAAGCCATTATGGCCAAAGGGCACAACCCCAATTACCTGCCCACTGCTTCTTTTGACACGTCCAAACTCCACCTCTCCACTCAAATGCAGGAGGTTATTGAACAATCAGAGGTTATTGTGGTGGCCATTCCATCCGCCTTTGCAGAAGGGGTGTTGGGCGCACTCGACCGCAAAGCCCTTGATAATAAAATCATTGTTTCTGCCATTAAAGGAATTTTACCCGGCAACAATCAACTACTGAATGATTTTTTGAAATCAACCTTTGATTTTTCACTTGAAAATTACGTAACGGTGATGGGGCCGTGCCATGCCGAAGAAGTAGCCGCACAAAAATT
>JAHBTM010000110.1 GCA_019638635.1 Ferruginibacter sp.
GAAGTTGATGGCGAAGTCGAACAAATCTTTGGATGAAGTGGCGAAGTTGATGATTGCAGATCCGTCTTTGAAAATGGATATTGACGGGCATACTGACAGTCAGGGTTCTGATGAACTGAACCAGACTTTATCTGAGAAGCGTGCGGGATCTGTACGTGATTATTTAATCAGCAAAGGCGTAGATGCTTCTCGTTTGAAAGCAACAGGTTATGGTGAAACCAAGCCGGTGGCTGATAACAATACAGCTGCAGGACGTGCGAAAAACAGACGTACTGAGATGACGGTTCGTAACTATTAATCGTTGATGTATTATATGGAAAAGGCTGCCTTTAGGCAGCCTTTTTTTTATGTGTAAGGAGGAATGTAACGATGGGCGATTACAACTGTGTACCACGTACTGCAATACATGCCTACAGTTTGTAGCGCGCATTATGTAATGATGTGGTACAATGATACCACTATGAGTAAATACGGATTGATTTTCGGAGGATGTTATACTGTTGCCACATCGTGCGCAGGGAAAGCCTGAATTTCGTTATACAGTGTATCGCGTTCAACCGGGGTGCGCCGCGCTTGTTGTATGAGTTGCACGAGTTCGGTGGTTGACATGGTGGGCGTTTGCTCTTCGCTTCCGGCCATGGAATAAATTTTGGTACTGTCGTCAATGGTGCCGTCGATATCGTTCACTCCAAATGAAAGGGAGAGTTGCGCATGCTTTCTGCCGAGCATAGGCCAGTAGGCTTTCAGATGGGGGAAGTTGTCCATGTACAAGCGCGCGATGGCATACATCCGCATATCTTCAATGAGAGATACTTCGGGGATGTGGCTCATATCGTTATTGGCATTGCGGAATTTCAGCGGGATGAATGTGTTGAAACCGCCTGTCTCATCTTGCAAATCTCGCAGGCTGCGCATGTGGTGAATGCGGTGCTCATATTTTTCTATATGTCCGTATAACATGGTAGCATTGCTGTGCATACCCAGTTGATGGGCCGTACGGTGGATGTTTAACCAACCGGCACCATCTACCTTATCGGCACAAATTTGTTGACGAACATCCGGATGAAAAATTTCTGCACCACCGCCGGGTAGTGATTCTAGGCCGGCATCTTTTAAGATGCGCATGCCTTCTTCCACAGATACTTTTGCTTTTCTAAACATGTAATCCAGCTCCACGGCTGTGAAACCTTTGATATGCAAATCGGGCCGGTGGGTTTTAATGCGTTGGATCAGTTCGATAAAATAATTCAGGTTCATTTTTGGATGCACACCACCTACGATGTGCACTTCTGTTACCGGGATGCCGTCGTACTTTTTTACAATGTCGAGCATTTGGTCTATGCTCAGTTCCCATCCTTCATCGCGGTGGGCATACAGGCGGGAGTAGGAACAGAAAGCGCAACTGAATACACACACGTTGGTAGGTTCTATGTGGAAGTTGCGGTTGAAGTACGTTTTGTTGCCGTGCTTTTTTTCACGCACCACATTCGCCAGCATGCCTACCAATCCGAGACTGCCCTCTTCAAACAACAACAAACATTCTGCATCGGTGATGCGTTCGCCTGCATACACTTTTTCTGCAATGTTTTTGAATTCAGGACGGGTGATGATGCTGGATAATTGGTTCATGGTTGCTTTCCGAATAATTTCGGCAAAATTACAACTCTGCAACCGAACTTTCAGGAATCGCATAAAAGGGAAATGTTAAAGGCGATTGTAAATTGTATTGAATAAATAAATAACTTACCAGGCTAAAAGATAAACACCGGTGTATGCATATTAAACTACGACTAACCGTTTTGAGCTTTTTTCAGTTTTATGTGTGGGGAGCCTGGCTGATTACCATTGCCACCTATTTTTTCTCAAACAACATGGGGACCAGCGTACAGTTCGGGGCCATCTTTTCAACCCTGGCGATATCCTCGCTGTTTATGCCGGCATTAACGGGTATCCTGGCAGATAAATGGATCAATGCTGAACGGTTGTATGGCATACTGCACATTTTGTACGGGGCTATATTGCTGTTTGTGCCTCAAGTAAAAGATGCCGATAGTTTATACTACGTGATTTTTGCTGCCATGATTTGTTACATGCCCACCATTTCTTTATCGAATTCCATTTCTTATACCATACTCAATAAAAATAATTTTGATGTGATTAAGGTGTTTCCACCCATTCGGGTATGGGGTACCGTTGGGTTCATTGCTGCCATGTGGACAACCAACCTGAGTGACAGCAAAGCCAATGCGAATCAGTTTATCATTGCCGGTGTGGCTGCCCTTTTACTGGGGTTGTTTTCTTTTACGCTGCCCAAGTGCCCGCCGCAACGTTCCATTTCAAAAGATGCATCGATTATGGAACAATTGGGCTTAAATGCATTTAAATTATTCGGTAATTATAAGATGGCGTTGTTTTTTATTTTTTCTATGTTTTTAGGTGCGGCCCTGCAGTTAACCAATATGTATGGAGATACATTCATAGACGACTTTAAACATTTTCCGGAGTATGCAGATTCGTTGGTTGTAAAGTATTCAACCATCATCATGTCTATTTCTCAGATATCGGAAACCTTATTCATTCTGGCCATTCCGTTCTTTTTAAAACGATTTGGGATAAAGAAGGTGATGTTGTTTTCGATGATTGCCTGGGTGCTACGTTTTGGATTGTTTTCCTTTGGCGATCCGGCGGAAGGTTTGTGGATGATTATTCTGTCTTGTATTGTGTATGGGATGGCATTCGATTTTTTCAATATCTCGGGTTCGTTGTTTGTGGAAACCACAACCGATTCATCGATACGCTCCAGTGCGCAGGGTTTATTTATGATGATGACCAACGGGGTAGGTGCTTACCTGGGAAGCATGGCCAGTGGGTTTGTGATAGACAAATACTATATGCTGGATGACGGAACAAAAGACTGGCCGGGTATTTGGCTGGCATTTGCCATCTATGCTGCAGTGATTGCCGTGTTATTCTCAGTGATGTTTAAGCATAAACACAATCCCGCAGAAATTGAAAAGCTTCAGCACTAGGTTAAACGTTTTATTTCTTTCTTGTTGGATGATGTGATTAAAAATAAAAAAGTCCCGCTTTAGCGGGACTCTCTCTTGTATATCTCGTGGTTATAATTATTTATGCGCCTCTATTTTCTTAACGAAATTTGATTTTGGCTGAGCACCTACTAACTTATCCACAACCTGGCCGTTTTTCAGAAACAGGATGGCCGGGATACTGGTAATACCATAGCTAGCAGAAATTTGAGGATTGTGGTCAACATTTACTTTACCTACTTTCACTACGCCATCATATTCTTTTGACAATTCTTCAATCACCGGACCAATTGCGCGGCAAGGTCCACACCATTCTGCCCAGAAATCTACAACAGATAATTTATCGGATTCCAATACTTCGCTTTTAAAATTCGCGTCGTTAAATTCAAGTGCCATAATATTTTGATTTAGGATAAATGAGGTACAAATTTAAAACCAATCTTCCGGATATGCAGATATGACATATCCACACCCTTAAATTTAACAGTCTGTCAGTTTAAATCTACCATCACCTGAATTTTCGGGTTGTTTTGAAGATATTGAGCCAATTCTTCATTCATGGTAAAGTGTTGTGAATGCTGGGTTTCTAATTTGGCTCTACATTGCAGCAACTGGTCATTCAGTTCAATAGACAGTTTAGTATTGCCATTGAATTTCTGCACATTTTGCGTGAGGAAGGAAATAAAATCTTCTGACACGTCTGACGGATGTACAAACAAGTTGATTTGTTTGGGCAGGGTGGCCATAGCATCGGATAACAATTGTATTCGGATCAACTTAAATTCATATACATCTTTCGAAAATCGTTTTAATTCAAATACTCCTTCTATCATGACGATCAGCCCTTTTTGCAGGTACTTGTTGAATCGTACATAATCATCACCAAACAACAT
>JAHBTM010000111.1 GCA_019638635.1 Ferruginibacter sp.
AAAATAAAATGATAAACATCAGCCGTCATTTGAAGATTCAGAATTACTTTTGGCGTATGAAATCGGTTGTTGCAGGATGTTTAATGTTGATATTTTCCGTGCAGGCTTTTTATACAGCCGGTGTGGCCATTTGGTTTCATGCAAACAGAGCGTACATTGCATCCGTTTTATGCGAAAACAAATCGAAGCCCGAAAAAAAATGCGCCGGTAATTGTGTCTTGAATAAAAAAACTGAGAAAGCGGATAATCCATCTGACAAATCAGACAATAACCGACCTATTCAATGGGTTGAAATTGCACCCTGCCTGATTGAACAACCTGAACTGTTTGCTTCTCATTATAAAGAAATCCTTTCCACATATCCGGCCTATCGGATGCATTATCAATTTGAGTGGAGGAATAGCATTTTCCATCCGCCGCTGGTGTAACGCTTTCACAGTTATTTCCAATCCGTATGCATGCCTTCGCATGTACGGTTATTTATTCTTACTATAATATTTAAACTCAAATGAAACGTCATATATTATGGATGTGGGCCATCGTGTGCACTACATCTGCAACATTTTTATTCTCCTGTTCAAAAGACGATGCTCCGGAAGCCGATCCTACCAGTGGATTACATAAAATTTCAGGCGGATATGCTGCCGGTTCTGGTTTAACGGTGGATGTGTATAGTGCAAGTCCAAACGTCTATACCGGATACCAAAGATTATCTTTTCTGATAAAGGATTCTATTACCGGACAAGTCATTACCGAAACACCCATCACCCTGCATCCGATGATGGATATGGGGATGATGCAGCATGCATCTCCTTATGAAAATCCTGCACCGGTTGCAATCAACAAACTATTTAAAGGAAGTGTGGTATTCATAATGCCTTCCACCGGCGGAACATGGACATTAGGTGTTCGTGTAACCCACCCCGTTACCGGAAACACCGGTACTTATTCCGGTACAATCAATGTGATCGAACCTACCGAATCGAAAATAAAATCTTTCACATCAGCCTTCAATGGTGAGAGGTATTTCGTGGCTTTGATAGATCCCGAACAGCCTAAAATAGGCATCAACGATTTTGAAGTAGCGGTGTACAAAAGAGCCAACATGATGAGCTTTCCGGCTGATAGCACTTTATCTGTGATACACACACCTGAAATGCCCACTATGGGACACGGCTCACCTAATAATGTGCAACCGGTTCACATGGGGAAAGGGCATTACAAAGGGAAAGTAAATTTCACCATGTCCGGCTTCTGGAGAGTTCATATGGATTATATGCATGGGACAGAAGTGGCCGACACCACTCAGTATTTTGATATAACATTCTAATCACACGGGCAGGTGTACACGCAGTGCATCTGCCCTCATTTTTTACTCATGAAAAGTATTCTTTTCATTATAGCCATTTGTATGAGTTCTTCACTCATGGCTCAAATAGACAGTACTGAAAAATTTCAAGAGAGTCAGTCGGTCAATCTGCATGAGGTTACACTCCATGCTGCTGCACAAAATCAGCAACAAAGGCTGGTGCATTTTTATAAAACCAATACGGCTGCCACTTTGGAAGACATCCTGTCTAGATTACCCGAAATCAACATGATTCGCAGAGGAGCCTATGGGATGGAACCTACCATCCGCAGTTTCAGCAGCGGGCAAATCAATGTGTTGATGGATGGCATGCGGATTCATGGCGCCTGTACCGATAAAATGGATCCGGCCACCATCTATATTGAACCATCCAACCTGGAATCTGTTCAGGTAACTACAGGCGGCAAAGGGTTTATTCATGGTTCATCCATTGGAGGTACTTTGAATATGAAGATGCAAGAACCTGCTATTACAAAAAAGGGCGATGTCCATGGCCAGTTTCAATCAGGATATCAATCTATCAACCACGCATTGTATGAATCACTTAAATTAAATTATTCAGGGAACCGTTGGGCGGCACTGGCTACGGCTACCTATCGGAAAGCCAACAACTACAAAGATGGAGATAAAAATGAAGTTGCCCACTCCGCATTTGAAAAAATCAATTATTCTTTGTCGGTTAAACACATGCTGCAACCCAACCTGTCATTAAAAACCGACTTCATAGGTGATGATGCGTTTTTCATTGGTTACCCTGCCCTGACCATGGATGTAGGATATGCATCTGCACGCATTGCATCAGTAACGGTGAATAAGAAGTATGAAAGATTAAACGCTTTTTTAAAAGAATGGCAAGTGAAAGGATATTACAATTATATCCGTCATTTTATGGACGATACCCAACGTCCGAATATTCCCATGCACATGGATATGCCCGGAAACAGCCGAACCATGGGCTTTGTGGGAATAGTTCAGATGCGTCCGGCTAAAAAACATCATATACTATGGCAGACAGATATTGCCAAAACACGCTTATACGCTTCCATGACCATGTATCCGCCCAATGAAGCACCGATGTTTATGCTTACGTGGCCGGATAATAGCCGCACCCAATTCGGAACAGGAGGCACATGGACATATACCGCCAATCAGCAATTCAAATTACAATTGAATACACGGGTAGATCACATCGTGACCAATCTCACTACACAGGAAGCAAAAGACCATGTAAGTATATTCAGCCATGCCACCAACGGTACCGCATACACTACCGGAAATATTTCTATACAAGGTATGTATCAGTTTCACCCGAACTGGAGGTGGAGTACGACAGCCGGTTATGCAGAGAGAGCACCCACCGCCAGCGAACAATATGGATTTTACTTATTCAACAGCAATGATGGATTTGATTATATCGGAAACCCATCCCTTAAAAAAGAGCGTGCTATCCAAGCTGAAACCAATATACAGTACAGCAAAAAACAACACCGGTTCAGTTTCACAGCACACCTTAGCCACATTCAGGATTATGTGATGGGTATGATTGATACTTCATTCAGCACCATGACGCCCGGAGCACGGGGTGTAAAAAGATATACGCAGGTATCTGATGCCACTATACTGGGTTTTGAAGGAAGCAGTGCACACCAGTTGTTCAAGCATTTCAACTTTATTCAAACAATCAAATACACCTATGCCCTCACTATGGATCATGAACCCTTACCGGGAATTGCTCCATTCAAATGGATCACCTCAGCCGGTTATTCAAAGAAGAAATTTATGTTAAGAACAGAAATGGAAGCATCTGCCGCACAAAAAAGAATAAACTTATTATCCGGAGAAGATGTTACGAACGGATTTGTATTACTGCACATCAGGACCGGTTATCAATTCCCGTTAGGCCAAATGAAACTACATGTTCAGGCGGGTGTTGAAAATATTTTGAACAAGTTCTATCATGAACACAACGATTGGGGAAATGTACCTAGAAGCGGAAGAAATGTGTACACTCAGCTCATCCTTCACTTCTGATGATTAAACAAATTTTTTACTCCCGCGACCATATCTTCAATTTCATACTGAACGGTTATCTTACCTGCTGTTTCTCTGGGTAATCAAGAAAAACTCATGATACATACAAATGAACAGATGATGATGTTGATAATCTGTTTAATTTAGTTGGCAAAATCAGTTTATGAAACGAATGCTATTCATTGCCGCAACAACGTGTGCCCTTACAGCATGTAGTGATTCAAAAAAAGTATCTTCAAAC
>JAHBTM010000112.1 GCA_019638635.1 Ferruginibacter sp.
TCCATGGTATACAACTCCAAATCACCGTCACGCATAGACGTAAATACTATCATATCTCCCTTGGGTGAAATGGTAGCTTCAGCATCATATCCGGGATGATCCGTTAAACGTTCAACAATCACACCATTGGTGTCGGCCTTGAACAAATCATAACTCTCATAAATTGGCCAGATGTAACGATTGCCATATTTTGCGCGATCTACCGATGGGGGACAATCCGCAGCACCCAGGTGTGTAGAACCAAAAATCACGTGACGTCCATCCGGATAAAAGAATGCACAGGTCGTTCTCCCTGTACCCGTACTCACCAGCTTAGGTTGAAACGGCTGACCCGGCTCAGGTATTTTACCCATCCAAATCTGATCACACATAATCCCTTCTTTCTCATTCGATTTCTGATACACCAGGTATTTTCCATCATAACTAAAATACGCCTCGGCATTATCGCCCCCAAAAGTAATCTGACGCACATTTTTGAAATGCCTTTCACCGGGGAAATGTATGGTATCGTTTTTTTGAGCAGTTGCATCGCTGGTACACATAGAAAACAGTGCAATGGCAGCTAAAAAATGGAGGGTTTGTTTCATTCCTTTAAAATTTGTGCGCAAAGATACCTGATAAATGACCTCAGAAATGTAATCAAAGTGTCATCTAATCGTATCAATTGTTAATTTTGCCCTACATATGTTCAAATACCTCCAATTGTTTGCTGTACTCCTGTTTTTGGCATCCTGCAATACAGGTGGCGATTCAGAAGTGTACGAACAAAAAAAATCGGAAGAAACACAGATGATGGATGACCTCCAAAAAAATCCGGACTCGCTGCTCCTACGCGAAACCGTTATCCAGTTTTACCGAGACAAAGGAGATTATACCTCCGCATTGAAATACACCCGCGAAGGAATCCAACGTGATTCAATTAATGCCCGATGGTTTCAGATTGAAGGCACACTGTTGTACGAAACGGAAGACACCTTGGGTGCCATCACCTCGTTCGAAAACGCAGCACGCATTATTCCTGCGCCTCAGTTGTTGTACCCGCTTGGAATCATGTATGCTCAAACAGGTAGAAAGGATGCGTTGAATGTGGCTCAAGCTTTACAGCAAAGTGAAACACCCGATCCATTGCAGGCAGATTTTATACGGGGTGTATATTTTGCGAATGTGGGTGATGATATTCAGGCACTGAAATACCTGAACGCTTGTTTGGATGTGAACCACACCTTCATGGATGCTTACCGGGAAAAGGCAATCATCTACTTCAACAACGCGCAGTATAAATCATCAATAGATGTTTTAGAGAAAGCCGTTACCCTTCAAAATAACTTTGATGTTGGATATTACTGGCTGGGGCGCAACTATGAAAAACTGAATCAAAAAGAAAAAGCCATTGAAAATTATCAACGCGCACTCCTGTACGACCCACAATACATCGAAGCCAAAGAAGCACTTCAACAATTACAACCCAATAAAAATTAATTATGCCCATCATTGCACCCTCCCTCCTCTCCGCCAATTACCTGAATCTTGCTGCAGATTGTGAAATGCTGAACGCCAGTGAAGCAGAATGGTTTCACCTGGATGTGATGGATGGAAAATTTGTACCGAACATTAGTTTCGGGCCGATGATTATTGAATTTATTCGCAAAACCACCACGCGTGTGTGCGATGTACACCTGATGATTGTGGAACCTGAACGTTATGCAGAAGCTTTCAAAAACGCAGGTGCCGATATTCTAACGGTTCATGTAGAAGCGTGTACACACTTGCACCGTAACATACAACAAATTAAAAGTCTGGGTATGAAAGCCGGTGTAGCTGTAAATCCTCATACTCCCTTAAGTTTGATTGAACACGTTATCGGAGATATTGACCTGGTATGTCTGATGAGTGTGAATCCGGGTTTTGGCGGACAATCCTTCATCCCCGAAACACTCAGAAAAATTTCCGACTTAAAAAAGATGATTCAGGAGAAGAATGCACCGGTGTTGATTGAAGTGGATGGAGGGGTTTCTGTTCACAATGCTTCATCTATTGTACAGGCCGGCGCGGATGTGTTGGTAGCCGGCAATGCCGTGTTCAAATCTACGGATCCGATTCAAACCATTACCGCTTTAAAAAAAATGTAAGTTCTAACGAAATACAAGGCTAAATCTTTATCTTGAACGCATGAGATTGCTGACCGCTCTGTGGTTGTTGTGTTGCCTGCCTGCGGCAGCACAAACAAAAAAGGCTTTTGTATCAGGCACCATCACCAATGAAGAGGGTTATAGGGTGCAAGGCGTTTCTATCACCATACTTGGGAAAAAAAATGGCATCGCTTCAACCGACAGCGGTACGTTCAGTATTCAGATTCCAGCAAATTCTGCCGTTGCATTGGTTTTCTCACACACCGGATATGAATCTCAACAAAGAAACTTTTACCTGAATGCCGGTGAGCAGGAATTGATCTCCATACGTTTGAAATCCATCGGATCTACACTCGAAGAAGTTCGGGTTTCAGATAACCGTCAACAAAAAGAAAACAGCCTCGTAAAAATAAATCCACGCAACGCCACACTGCTACCGGGTGCCACCAGCGGCGTGGAAGGGTTAATTAAAACACTTGTAGGTTCCAACAACGAGCTAACTTCTCAATATAATGTACGCGGTGGAAACTTCGACGAGAACCTCGTGTACATCAACGACTTTGAAGTTTTTCGACCATACCTTGTCAGCAGCGGTCAACAGGAAGGCCTGAGCATCATCAATCCCGAAATGACGCGCAGTGTATTGTTTTACACCGGTGGATTTCAAGCGCGCTATGGTGATAAACTTAGCAGTGTGTTGGATATTCAATATAAAAAACCCGTTCGGTTTGGAGGAACAGCTTACGCAGGTTTGCTGGAACAGGGATTACATTTGGAAGGCGTCAGCAAAAATAAAAGGCTCACATACATCGCAGGTACCAGAAACAAAAGCAACCGGAATGTTTTAAGCCGCCAGCCAACTGTTGGTGCCTATATCCCCTCATCTTCCGATATTCAGGCTTATTTTACATATACTGTTAATAAAAGGGTTCAGGTAGATGTACTTGGAATCTACTCTCAGGCACGATTTACCTTTTTCCCGGAATCGGTGAAAAAAACTGCCTCTGTATTCTCTCCACTGTACGCTGCTAATCTGGGGCTGGATGTATATTTCGAAGGACAGGAGCGCGATCGATACACCACTGCAATGGCCGGCACTACTCTCAGTTATCAGGTAAACGACAGCCTCCAGTTAAAATGGATGATCAGTCGTTTTGAAAATCAGGAAAAAGAAAATTTTGATATTGGTGGAGCCTATTTGTTTGGCGATAGAAGTTTTGATAACACCAGCAGTTCATTCGGATTAATCACCAATCCGTTAGGCTCCGGTTATTACCAGGATTATGCACGCAATGCATTGAAAA